>JAYSPO010000051.1:0-2628 GCA_043722015.1 Candidatus Kuenenia sp.
GGCTGCTGAAATCAAAGCGGCAGCAGGGCTGCCGCAGTCCAGGGAGCGGGGCTGCACGGACGGTCGGCGTATTTTCGTACTCAGTCCACAGGACGGTACTCGTACTCGATGATACCCGGACGATTCGAGTACGAGTACCGTGTCACTGAGTACGAGTACGAAACAGAGTCAAAGATGTGGGTAATGACAAGTCCGGTAGAAAGGATCTACAAAAAACACATCACTTACATTCCGGATACATGGCTTTGCTCACGCAGCCGTGACTGGCTTGAGCGACGGTGGCAGACCAGTCGGCCAGGTAGCCTCGGCGAGGTTCCAATGGTGGCCGAGTTGCCAGTTTGGCTCGACGAGCTGCCATGTCTTCATCGGTGATGTTCACCGTGATTGTGCCCTTCAGCAGATCGAAGCCAATTACGTCGCCGTCCTGAACACAGCCAATCGGTCCGCCCACAATTGCTTCCGGCGAACAGTGGACTCCGATCGCTCCGTGCGACACTCCGGAAACTCGAGCGTCGGAGATGAAGGCGATCTTTCCGTCGAGTTCGGGGACTGCAAGTGCCGCTGTCGCAATCAGTACTTCCGGCATCCCGCAGGCAACCGGGCCCATGTGACGCAGCACAATCACGCTCCCCGGCGTAATAAGCCGCTGTTCAACGGCGCGAACGATGTCGCGCGGATCATCAAAGCACACGGCTCTACCTTCAAAGGCCGGATGCTTCATGCTCGATACTTTGAACACGATACCGTCCGGTGCGAGATTGCCGAAACAGATCTGCATGTCGGCGAATGGCTTGTAGCAATTCTCCTTCGTGACGATGAGGTCCTGACCCGCAGGTGGTTTTGGTACGTCCTTCAGGTTCTCAGCCATGGTCTTGCCGGTGACGGTGATGCACGAACCGTCAAGGAGTCCGCTGTCAAGCAGATGTTTCAGTAAGATTGGCGTTCCACCAATCTTATGCAGATCGACCATTGTGCGCGGTCCCCGCGGAGCGAAGCTGCAGAGTACCGGAGTTTCGCGGAAGATTTTTTGCAAATCCCGCAAAGAGAAATCGACGCCGGCTTCCCGAGCCAGAGCAAGAATATGCAGCACTCCGTTCGTGGATCCGCCTGCGGCCGCAATTGTCACTGCGCAGTTTTTGAAGGCCGCTTTTGTCAGGATGTCACGGGGGCGGAGATTCAGTGTCAGCAAGTTGGAAACGGCCCGACCCACGCGCCGGCATTCCGCTTTCTTCTCGGGATCAACGGCGGGTATGGAACTGCTGGCGGGAAGCATCAGACCGATTGCTTCCATCGCCAGACCCCACGTATTAAACGACGCCGCGATTCCGCAACCACCCGGACCAGGACACGCTTTGCGAATAATCGCATCGGATTCTTCGGGACTCATGGCGCCGACGGACACGGCAGCCTGTGAATCGTATACATCCAGAATCGTAATGTCTTTTCCATTGTGACAGCCCGGAAGTATGCTGCCTCCACTGACGATGAGTCCCGGATAATTCGTGCGAGCCAGCGCCATTGCGAACCCCGGGCCGTTCTTGTCGCAGTTGTGCAGCCCGATCATCGCGTCGTAACAGTGCGACGTGATCACACATTCCGCGCTGTTGGCGATCAGGTTACGGGATGGCAGACTGGCATTGCCGCCTTCGTGGCCCTGAGTAATGTTGTCACTGACGCCGGGCGTTCCGAACGCAAATCCCAGCATCCCGGCTTCACGACATCCGATCGCAATTTCCTGAGCAAGGCCGTATGCATGGATGTTGCATGTGTTGCCCTCCAGCAACGGCACACCGATCCCGACTTGTGGCTTGTTGAAGTCCTCCGCCGTCATGCCCACCGCGTAGTAAAACGCCGTGATGCCTTTTTGCCAGCCGTGAGTGAGCTTGTTACTGTTCCAGTTGAGCATAGGAGGAGTTTTCAGTAGTCAGTAGTCAGTAGTCAGTAGTCAGTAGTCAGTAGTCAGTAGTCAGTAGTCAGGTCCTTTCTGCCGGAAAGGACTTCGCAGCTTGCTGCGACCCGCGACCTAACGCAGGCGGATTGAACGGTAACGTGGCGACGTTGAGCGGATGTCTGTCTCAAGGCGGTGCGAGCTTCGCTCGAATGTCCGGCCCGGCAGGCAGGACCTACTTGATTTTTCGAATACGAATATTCCGATAATGTGCTTCGCCCGGCGGGCCACCGTGGATTTGCACAGCGATGAGGCCGGACTGTTCTATCGACTCGTCGGCTTCTGTGTAGTCCACGGTCTGGAAATCGTTGATCCAGAGTTGTATGTGTCGGCCTTCGCAGAGGATTCTGTACTTGTTCCATTCCCCAGGCTTCAGGACTTTCGCCAGCTTTTCTTTATCCGGCGACGCCATAACCTTATTGCGCCGTGATTCATCGTACAGCGCGCCCCAGTATTCCTGACCAAGATCTGCCTGGTACCCGATCATCTCGTGATGATCGGGAATACGTTTGCTGCGAAGCTGGACGCCGGCGTTTGTGGCTTCACCGATCAGGCGAAACTCCAGCTGCAGTTCAAAATCCGCATACTCTTCCTGTGATGACAGAAAAAAATTGTGTGGAATCTTCTCTTTGAGCTGCCCGCCAATGATTGCCATTTCTTCGACGCGAAAAACCTTTGAG
>JAYSPO010000052.1:0-1684 GCA_043722015.1 Candidatus Kuenenia sp.
CGCTTGGTCCGGCCTACCCCAAAATCAAGTCTTGAAAGAGCACTTGGCTGGTTACGGGGACGACAATTTGTCAAGACTCACGGAAACCGCAGGCAATTCGACGCGATCACCAGCCGTGCGAAAGCGCCTGACCACCAGTCTTAGCTCAAGTATGCTTAGCGGATGGCACGATGTGCAGTGAAAAACCGATGCGATGCAGCGATTCTTCCAGAGTGTTGATCGCCAGATGTTTTCGTCCAGCTAACACATGGCTGAGCATATCTTCGGAGAGCCCTGTTGCCTCACAAAATGCCCGCCGCGTCTGAAAACGCTGTTCGATCAGTAACGCAAGTTCATCGCGATAATCCGGCTGGCGAGCGAGCCCCTGGGACACGGCCAGGCGGCTGTCGAGATCCTGACAGACGCGATACACAACGGTCTTGCGAATTTGCGGACGAGTCAGATTCTGATCGGCAAAAAAATCTGCAATTCGCGCCATCCACAAGTTACTGAAAGCCGACCATTCTGCAGTTTTTTTGGCAGCAGCTTTCATGTCCGCAATCAATGACCGCTCGGCGGCAGAAAGCTCCACGAGGGAAATCTCGCGACTTTTCAGATCCAGATACACGTCAGCTTGTTTCATGTTCATGAGCCTCAATGAACTCAACCAGACCAGCCACACTCAGATAAATACACTTCTGCTGAAACTTGACACAAACCACAGCGAGCAGCGTTCGCAGTTCTTCGAGCTGACTCTCCGTCAACGCGACGACATATTTCCGCGATCCATCCGCCACTCGTTCGCCGGTATCCGGATCACGGTAGAATCCATCGTACAATCCGGGAGCGATCGTCCGTCCAGAAAACCGATCGAACAATTCATCGTCCAACCACTCCCACAAATCTGTGGAATGCAATTCTCCGTCTGACAAATTCACATCGCGCCGAATTGGAACAAAAAAAGAACATTCAATAACCTTCAACTGGATCATGGCCTACCTTCGTGTTGCACAGGAATTACCCTGCCAGCCTGGGCACATCGGAACAAACTTACGCGAATGTTCCATTCATGATCCCAACTCGCGTTACCCCGAGAGCATAATCAGTACTCACTACACAGGCTACCCGAGGGAATGGGTGAAACCTGTCGCTTGAGTGGCATTATAGTAACGAGTTGACCACAGGTCAAGTCTGCATTCAGATATGGCCTGGCATTTCACATCCGCGACTGGCGCTTTCTGGCCAGGATTGGGTGAATCGAGGCGAATTGTCTCGGGGCGGATTGCGGCCAGGAAGCAAATATTCGTCCATCCGCAGTTTGTTCGTAACTGGAGGCCAGAATGAAAAGCATCAATGTAAGGATCATCGCGATCCTGATCTGTGTCTCACAACTGATCTGCCGGGACTCGGTTGCTGAGGAAGTCAGCCTGAAGGCATACTCTGGAGAGCCTCTGGGAGTGGCCATTCTGACGGTCCCCGAAAAACTGAACGACGATCCGAATGTTCGCAGCTTTCCCTTGGAACAGCTGGGGGCCGGGGCTTTGTATCCCGCATCGCTTTCCGCTGGAGTCTGTTACTTTCTGTTCGACCCGAAGGCGACGAAAGAACAGCAATTCCCGTTGTCATGAGAAAGAGCTGAAATTGGGGTGTTTTTGAGGGAGTGTTTCGTAGAGGATTCGTGAGCGAAGTTACCCTGGATTACGTG
>JAYSPO010000053.1:0-3525 GCA_043722015.1 Candidatus Kuenenia sp.
GCGCTGCGCTTGGTCCGGCCTACTCAAAAAAGCAAGCGATGACAGGGCAGTAGCAAGTAGCAAAGGGCTTACAGCGATACGTTGATCAGCTTCGTCAGCGGAGAACTCAATCCTCCGTCACCGTCGCTCAGCGAAACGCTGATCGTGCGGGGCAATGTCGATGGAGTCGAAGTTGCCATGATAAAGGTCACATTGCGCAGCAGAGCCTGCACTGCGCTGACGGTGGCGTTGGAATTCAGCGTGATGACAAACGGGTCTATCCCCGGTCCGCCTGATCTTACTCCAATCACGATGCCTCCAAACGTAAGAGTGTTTCCGCTGACGCCGATCTGGCCAGCACCCACGCCCTGATTTCGGACTCCAAAAAGATCCTGGAACTTAACATTTGCCGTGACGCTGAAGGTCAATTCGCCTCCATTGAAGTTGGCGGAATCGGAATCCGTCACCGTGGCATCCGCATCGATAAGGACCGCCGGGCCATTTGCGGTGTACGTCACCGGCGCGTCGAAGGCGCCAATCACGGGTGCGTTGCTCACCGCCTGCACTTTGAGAATCGCAGTGCCCTGAGTGAACACTTCGAAGATCACGCCGCCTATGATCTCATTCGGCTGCTGGACCCAACCAGCACCGGGATTCACGATGTCGCCCAGATTGCGCCGAACTGTCAGCGTGTTGGAGTTGTTGGACAGGTTCAGCAGCTCCCGCTTGTTGAACGTCAGCGTGTTGTTGCCGCTGCCTGTGATGTTGATGGCCTCAATGCCGGTGAGCCGATTATCCGGCAGCGTTATCAGATCCAGCGTGATGCCACTTCCGGCCAGACGGAGAGTGTCTATACCTGTTCCGCCAGCCACGCGTTTGAAGTCCAGACTGGTGACCGCAAGCACATCATTTCCCTGTGCGCCAGTGAGCACGTCCGCTCCGCCTTTGCCCAGCAGAACATCGTCACCCCGCCCACCGTTCATGATGTCGGCACTGGTGGTTCCGGGAAGAGTTTCCCCAGAAGAAGTTCCCAGTTGAGTCACCGACGCAGTGAAGCTGTTGCTGCCGAAAATGATGTAGCCTTCACCCGCCTCCGCTTTGAGGTTGTTCAACCCGTCGGCTCGGTAGGCTCCAATGATCAGATCGTCGAAACCATCGCCGTTCACGTCACCCGCATCACTCACGGAAACTCCGGTTCGGTCGCCTGTATCCGAGCCAAAAAACGTGACCCCGTTCAGCGTCGGGCTGCCCAGGTTGATTGTCGGCGGCAGTGTCGCGCTGCCAAAAACCAAATAGCTGTCCCCGGTATCCGGCTTGTTGTTCGCCGAGCCGTCTGCGTTGTAAGCCCCAATGATCAGATCATCGAAGCCATCCCCGTTCACATCTCCCGCGCCACTGACCGAATGCCCGCTGTTGTCGAACGTATTCGATCCGATCAGCCGAACTCCGGCAGATCCCAGCGAAGCCAGGTCAATCGTCGCCGTCAGGTTCGCGCTGCCGAAGATGAGGTAACTCTCACCGACAAAAGTCCTCGTCGTCACGTGAAAAGTACCGGCGTTGTCGGCCCCGATGATCATGTCCGCGAAACCGTCACCATTCACGTCCCCGGCATTGCTCACCGACCGACCAGCGTTGTCACCGGCCCGCGCCCCGAAAATCGTGGTTCCCTGAGCCGCCGAAAGCGCGGCCAGATCAATCGTGGTCAGCAACACCCTCGGTTCAAGCCATGCGATCACGGGCGAGATCTGCTGCGAATGACAACGTCGTCGCCGCGAACTCATTACTCGCCGACTGAAAAACAAGGACAACCAGCGTTTGAACGAGAATGTGGACAACATGTGGTTTTCTCCGATAAATCAAACCCCTGTCCGGCCCCGGCTCGCTGTCGGCGCATCGGCCACTTTTTGCACTCAATGCGTCAACAACCCATCGCGCGCTCCAGGGATTTTTCCAGAATTTCAAAATAGCGGGATAAACTGCCAGCTTGTCGGCCTTTGCCAAAAACCATCGTGGCTTCCCTGACAGGTGAAAATCTCTCGCTGCGGCCGAATCACACGGAGGGCTGACGCCCAGCCGCTCGCCATTGAGCAACCTTCACATCTCCTTCGAGCGCCACCGGTCGGTCAATGCCATCACACAGATGGAAACGACCGCTCCCGCCGTGGCCAGTGCCGTATCCTTCTGTGCGTCGAAGATGTCGCCCTGCTGACCAAGGAATTGTTCCGCCCAGCGCGGTGTAAAGACAACGGCGACCAGCCATTCAATCAATTCATAACCTGCGCTCGTCGCAAGGATGAACTCAAGGGCCAGCAACGACGACATGACTTTGGACAGTTGCAGATATCGACGTTCGAATTCCTGGACGGGAACGGCCAGCAACAATCCGTAAGAAAAATGCACCACACGATCGTAATGATTTCGCTCGAAGCCAAACACTTCGCTCAGACTGACGCCCAGTAGTTTCTCCGACCAGACATCGTACGGCACGTATGAGTACAGATACCGTGCGCCCAGCGTATGCAGGCACAGAAACAGGATGATCGACGAAAAACTCCACCGACCGATGACAAAGCGGTTCGACAGGTACGCCAGCAACAATGCAGCCAGCACCGTCGGCACATGCTGCATCAGCAGAAATTGTCGATACGGAGGTGAGATACAACTGCCGGCAAAGAACAGCAGGAAAAACAGAAAGAGGACTCTCTGATACCGATCACGTGCAAGAAGGTTTGACAAGTAAGATTCTCACTTAGATAGGAATATTCCGGCATGAACGCAGCAGGCGATTCTGAATTGCAAATTAAACTCACTCTGCCATGCGGCCAGTGCATCGTCAGTGATCGTGAACCACATCAACGACGGTACGGTCGTGCGAAAACTGGATCGTGACGAAGCACCACGTAACGCCAGAATAAATCCAGATTTCACCATCGTCGGATAGATCAACTTTTGACGGAGTGCCAAGCAGGGTCAGGACGTCTTCGGCCGATGATCCGTCGTGAATGTGAGACAGGCGTTCGAGTGATACGGGGTGACCAGTCATCGCAACCATCGGAAAGCCAACCAAACCAACAATGACCATCAAAACCGCAACGTCGATGATTCGCTGTCGATGTCTCCGAATGCCGATCCATCCAGCATAGGTTATGACCAGGAGCCATGCGTATAGTAGTCCGAAAGGATGAAATGTCGTGAGCAGCCAATACGCGAGAGCCGCGGCCGCGAAGCCCATAAGCACAGACGACAGCCAAAATTGGTTCAGCGATAATGGTGAATCAGAAATGACGAAGTTCGCCTGATCGCAGGGGTTTACGTCACCGCTATCAACGCTGTCGTTGACTCGGGACTAACACACATCTTACCAATACCAACGCCCGTCGCCAAAGGGACACGAAGGGGTGCAGTCCCCGATTTCGGTAGGTCCTGCTTGCCGAGCAGGACTTCGCGGCCCCGCCGCGACCTGCGACTAAACGAGATGGAAAGAAGGGCCACGCGGCGACGTGGAGCGGATGTGCGACCCATGGCGGTTCGCCTGGCGGCGAAAGT
>JAYSPO010000054.1:0-6192 GCA_043722015.1 Candidatus Kuenenia sp.
GCGCAGCGCTTGGTCCGGCCTACTCCGGTGCAATGATTTCCAGCGTCCGCACTGCCAGTTCGCGGACTCTGCATTCGTTAACGTCGATGGACAGTCCGTAGCCGTGCAGTCGCGTGCCTTTGCCTCCGTAGCGGAACGTCAGGTCCTGTTCGGAAAGTGCGTCGCGGACCAGAAATCGGTCAAAGCTGCCTTCCAGATATCGAATGTCGGGCACGTTGCAGGCGAAGTGGCGACCGGCGGCAGAGAGAATACCGGTCTCACCAACCTGACAACCCAGTTGATAACCAAGGCCATGCTGACGCGCCAATGCCACGAGCTTGAGTGACCGCGAGATCCCGCCGCATTTGGAAAGCCGGATATTAAACAGATCGCACCATTGGCCAGCGATTGCCCGCTCAGCGTCTTCCTGGCAGCAGAGGGATTCGTCGAGCATGATCGGGATGTTGATTTCCGATCGTACTTGTTTGAGTCCCGCGACTTCAGCGTGTGGGACCGGTTGTTCCAGGCTGGTGGGCAGACATGGCATCAGCGGAGAAATTTTTGAAGCCACTTCGTCGCAATGCCATGCTTCGTTGGCATCGAGTCGCAGATCCACTTTGCGTCCGACGATTCGCTGTACACGGCGCAGGAAATCAACGTCATTGATGCCATCGGTGCCGACTTTGACTTTCACCTGGCGAAACGCAAACAATTTCATCTTCAGCGCCGAGATCCACTGACTTCGCGGCGTCATGGATGTGATGGCACCGCTGTAGAAAACTTCGTTGCAGGGTTTTGCAAAACTGATTGCTGCGGGATCCTGCAGGATGAAATCGCCAAGACTGATTTCTTCGGCACGGCACGCGGCATCAAGGATCGCGAGTTCCATTGCGCAGCGAACGGAGTTGCCGAAACACTCACGAACGTCGATGCCCGGATCGGCCGCCACGTCTGCGAAGCGAAAACCATCGATCAGAACGCTGGCGTCACGAGCACTCGAAAACGTCGCCTCGCAAAGGGATGAAAAGTCGGTTTGTTCCAGGTGCCGCCAGACAGAATCAATGGATTCGCCGGTCACATACGGTCGCGGCAACCCTTCGCCCCAGCCGCAACTGCCATCGTCCAGGACACAGCGCAGGATGAGTGTTTCGTTTGCTCGACGCTCGTGCGACGCATGGCGCACGGGCTTCTTCAAAGCGATAGGAATCTGAAATGCTGTAAGACGATGAATTCGCATGAAAGCAGGCCAACCAGAATCCGGCGAATCTGTTACAACTTGCCCGCAGAACGACGAGTGTCTCGGCAACTCAATTGCTTTTCGGACTGTTTGATTTTCTCCTCGAAGACCCCATCCGGCTTGCCCGGATGGTGAAACAGATGGAAGGCTAGCAGACGACACTCCCACCGATTTCTCCCAACTCTCGCATTCCTCCGCACGGCGGAGGAATGCGAGAGTTGGGAGGGCGATTCCGCCGACGGCGTCGGCTAGCCCACCATCTACTTCACCAACGGCACGAGGCCGTTGGGGTCGAAAGTCAAACAGTCGAGCTAAGGACTTTACATGCCCAATCAGGAACTTACGACCGGCGACGGTGTTTCCATCAACATGTTCGAACTGAAATCCGGTGGCGGGCGTGACGTGCTGATGCTGCACGGAGTTGCCAGGGCGGGGCGGACGTTTTCCGCATTTGCCGCCGTACTACCGGATCAGCTGACGATTTCGGCGATTGACTTTCGAGGGCACGGTCAGTCAGGTCGCGCTGACTCGCGATATCATGTAACGGACTACGTCCACGACGCTGTCGCAGCATTGGAAGCGATCGGTCGTCCGACGATTGTGTACGGTCATTCGCTGGGATCGCTCGTCGCGGCTGCGGTAGCGGCGCAGATGCCGCACGCGGTATCGGCCATCGTTCTTGAAGATCCGCCGTCGATGAGCTACTGGCAGAATCTTGAATCGACAAACTATCATCCGACGTTTGTGGCCATGCGGCAATGGGCTGGTCGGATGGATCTTTCGTCACATGAAATCGCATCGCAACTGCGGGACGTCCCCATGAAGCCCACCGCAGACGGTCGAACGATGAAACTTGGCGACGTTCGCGACGCCGTTTCTCTGCGATTTACCGCCAGCTGTGTGCGGCAACTTGACCCAAACGTCATCAGGATAATTCTGGAAGACGACTGGCAGGCAGGCTACGACGCTGAGTCGATCTTCAAGGCGATTCGTTGCCCTACACTGCTCCTCCGCGGCAACACCGCGTTGGGAGGCATGCTGCCCGTTGACGATGCTGATCGCCTGGTCGGCCAGTTGTTCGACTGCACGCGGATTGATTTTCCGACCGCAGGCCATCTGCTGCACTGGCAAATGAGAAGCGAAGCATCTTTACAGACAGCCGCATTCCTCGAATCGCTGTGAAGTTCACATTCTAACACTCAACAATCAGGAATCTCAGATGATCCAAAAACGCGTTCTGTTACTGGCGGGAGACTTCGTGGAGGACTACGAAATCATGGTCCCTTATCAAACTTTGTTAACCGTCGGCGTTCAGGTCGATGCTGTTTGTCCCGGCAAGAAAGCGGGGGACAGAATCCGCACGGCAATTCACGATTTCGAAGGCGATCAGACCTACAGCGAAAAGCCTGGTCACAACTTTACGCTTAACGCAGACTTCGCCACGGTCAGGGAAGCCGACTACGACGGACTGTTGATTCCTGGCGGAAGGGCCCCTGAGTACCTGCGGTTGAACAGGCGTGTCCTTGAAATCGTGCGCGAGTTCGATCAATCCAATAAACCGATTGCCGCCATTTGTCACGGACTGCAGATTCTCACGGCGGCGGGCATCGTGAAAGGCCGGACATGTACGGCGTATCCGGCTTGTGGGCCTGAGATAACACTGGCTGGCGGAACATATTCTGAAATTGCGATCGACAGGGCTCTCGTTGATAAGAATCTCGTTACCGCCCCAGCCTGGCCAGCCCACCCGGATTTCTGCAGAGAATTCCTTAAATTGCTGGGAGTGCTGTAAGTGAACCCATAGTTTACGGCAATTCTGAACATGAGAACAGATTCGAAAAATCGCGAAGTGGGCTTACGAATCAATTGACGACTTGACAGTTTGATCCGATAGGCGTGTAATCACCAGCTTGAAAGTTCTGTGCGTCGGTACTGGAGCGGGGATGCTTTGTATTCGAACACAGAATTTGCCGACACCATTGAAAGCTGGATCACTGAAACATTTCATTGCGGGGGCAATGCAATGGGACAGGGTAAAGCGGGGTGTCGCATACGATCAGCCTTGAGTTCGTGGGGAAACAGGGCCGATCTTTCATCGGGATGGAATTTCCGATGAATCCAAGAGGGGTCACATCTGCAAAGCGTTGAGTCGCAATGCGGGTGTCTGATGTGAGGCGTTTCCATGGCTGGGCGCGACAGAATCCGGGTCGTTGTGACTGGTGTCGGTGTGGTTTCACCCATTGGCATCGGCAATGTAAATTTCTGGGATAGCCTTGTCCACAGTCGATCCGGGATCGACTTCCTGCAATCGATGCCGTCTGATGGACTGCCTTCGGCATTTGGTGCCGAAGTTCGCGATTTTAAACCTGCCGACTATCTTCGCGACAAGAAATTCGTGAAGGTGATGACTCGGGCGATTCAGCTGGGGGTGGCCTCGTCTAATCTGGCGGTGAAAGATTCAGGTCTTGCATCCGGGATGGTGGATCCGTACCGATTTGGTGTTGTGTTTGGTTCCGGGCGGATGACTTGTCACCCCAGTGAACTTGCTGCCGCCGCAGAAGTCTGCCGAGCCGAAGGCGGCATTGACGTCAGTAAATGGGGTCAGGAAGCACTGGCTGAAATCGCTCCCTTGTGGTTGCTGCGTCAGATGCCGAACATGCCTGCCAGCCACGTTTCAATCGATCATAATGCCTGTGGTCCCAATAATACAATTACCTGCCGCGATGCATCGGCTTTGCTGGCGTTGTCGGAAGCGGTGCGTGTGATCGAAGCCGATCGAGCCGACTGCATGATTGTGGGTGCCTGCAGTTCGAACATTCATCCGGTGGATATTGCCAAGTTTCATAGCTTTGAAGGTTTGTCGCGTCGATCTGATGATCCGAAGCGTGCCTGCCGACCGTTCGACTTCGAACGTGAAGGTGCAGTGGTTGGTGAAGGTGCGGCTTCCTTTATGGTGGAAAGCTATGCACACGCAGTCGCCCGTGGTGCGGAAATCTACGCGGAAATCCTGGGCACCGGTGCGGGTTGCGACGGAAGCGGTGCGGCGAATGAAGCCGGTGGCCTCGGTCTCGTGCGAGCTATGGAAGCGGCGTTGCGACAATCAGGCGTGCGGCCGGATGAACTGGGGCACATCAACGCGCAGGGCAAGAGTACTCAGCCGGATGACATTGTCGAAGCCCGGGCCTACCATCGTGTGCTTGGCAAGTACGTCATGAACGTTCCGGTGACGGCATTGAAAAGTTATGTCGGACATTTTGATGCGGGTGCCGGTGCTGTTGAACTCGCCGGGACTTTGTTATCGTTGAAGAACGGTTATGTCCCTGCCACACTCAATTATGAAATCCCCGACCCGCGCTGTGGTCTGAACGTGGTGCGTGGTGAGGCGACTCGGCTGCGAAACCGCACTGCTGTGACGGTCAATCGTACGGCGATGGGCCAGAGTGCTGCCGCGGTGTTGCGAGCGATCTGAGTTCTGGTACTGGCAACCGAACTATGCGGCTCTCTGACGGATCTCACGCTTCGCTGTTCGTGAATACAGAATCTCCGTAAGCAGCATCGCGGTTCTCGCGGTCGCTCCGGAATTCGATTTCACTGCATTCCGAGCGGCATCACCCAGCGACTGCCTTTCCGTCGGATCACCCAGCAGTCGAGCCACCGTCGCCCTCAATTCTTCTGGCGAATCTAACTGCACACAGGCATTGGCTTCTTTGAACGTCTGCACGACATCGCGAAAATTCCAGGTGTTTGGGCCGAAGCACACCGCCGCGCCGAACGCCGCTGGTTCGATCATGTTCTGACCGCCGCGGTTTCCGAAACTACCCCCCACAAACGCAATGTCCGCCAGGCCCCAACAGGCAGACAGTTCACCGATCGTGTCCAGCAGAATCACGGCGTCGGACGTCAGACATTTCGAGGTCTCCAGCAATGACCGTCGCACCACGCCAACTCCAGCGTCGCGGACAAGTTTCGCGACGTCGTCAAAGCGTTCGCGATGCCGAGGCACAAGAATCAATCGCAGCAAAGGATATTTTCTGCGGCACTCAAGCCATGCCTGAAGTGCCAGTCGTTCTTCAGGTTCCTGCGTACTTCCCGCCATGAATACGGTTTCTCCCTGCGAAAGGCTGAACATTTTTCTCAGGCCTTCGGTCGCCGGATTGCTGTGATCGGTCGCCACACCGTCAAACTTGATGGACCCGGTCACATGCAGCTGGTCGTGCGAGACCCCCAGAGCCAGCAACCGGTCGGCATTCGATTGCGACTGCGCGGCGACCAATGCCAGTCGCCCGAACAGCGGTGTCATGAGACTCCGAATGCGCAAGTAGCCGCGATGACTGCGTTCACTCATTCGGGCGTTGATCACGCTCACCGGGATTTGCTGACGCTGGCACTCCGCCAAAAAATTCGGCCACAGCTCCAGTTCCATCAACACGACCATCTGCGGTCGCACGGAACGCAGGGCACGACCCACGGACCACGAAAAGTCGAGCGGGAACCAGGTCACCTGACAATCGGGAAATCGCTTGAGCGCGAGTTCGAAACCAGTGTCGGTGGATGTTGAAACGAGCACACGGAAACGATCGGCAGTCTGACGACGAAACTCATCCACGACTTTCTGAAGCTGGATAACTTCCCCCACGCTCACCGCATGAAACCAGACAACGTCCCGTTCGTCATTCGACTGCGGAAGCCGCCCGAGGAGTTTCTCCGCGATTCCTCTGCGATACCGACCATGCCGCACAATCCTCCACAGGATGAACGGCGATAGTACCGTCAACAGCAGCAGATAGACTGAATTCAGCAGCCAACGCATGAGGAAATCCTGTAACCGTTCACGACATTTCGAGAATGACAGTTTAAACCACAGATGGACACGGATGAACCCAACGCGGGCTTCGCCCGCAACCCATGGTTGAAGACGAAACTCAGGAAGATTTGCGACGGGAAAATAAAAAGCAGAAAAATTGATAGCAGAAAAA
>JAYSPO010000055.1:0-1027 GCA_043722015.1 Candidatus Kuenenia sp.
CAACTGGCACGACTGTCCCAAACAACGGATTCAATCCCGTACCTGGCATTTCTCTAGCCAGCAAAGGGGAAAGAGACATTTGGATCATGACGCTTGATCCGACTGGAAGCGTCTCGTGGGCCGGACTTGTGGGAGGCGAAAGCGTAGATTCTGTTTACCAGTCTTCATCGGATGGGAAAGGAGGAGTCTTGATAACGGGTTCTTCTGCTTCGACCGTCTTGGACTTCGACCCGCATCCCTCTCGGACCTACGACGTATCTAGGCCAGGCTCGTTCGTGCTTAAGCTCAAACCGACACCGGCCACGAAGTTCTACGTGGTGGATGATGCATCGGCCAATCTCACGTTCGAATATGCAGCCGACCATAGTTCGGTGGAAAACTACTCACTCAACAGCGGCAACTCGACTCCACGTGGTGCGGCCAGCACAGCGGCAGGCGACAAGGTCTGGGTCGTCGATGCCAACAAGAAAGTCTTCGTCTACAACGACAACGGAGTCCTGCTGGGTTCGTGGACGGCAGGTTCAGTAGCCTCCAACGCGACGATCGAAGGGATCGCAACCAACGGCACCGATGTCTGGCTGGTCGATGCCCGACAGGACCGCGTCTACCGCTATGCGAATGCCGCCAGTCGACTTTCCGGCAGTCAGAACGCGACCAGCAATTTTGCACTCAATAGCGGCAATACCAGTCCGAAGGATATAGTGACCGATGGAACAAACTTGTGGGTCGTCAACGACAGCTCGACCGACAGAGTCTTCAAGTACACGCTGACCGGCTCGTTGGTAGGAAGCTGGACAATTGATTCAGGGAACAAGGCACCTACTGGCCTGACGATTGATCCTTCGGGAGCCAGCCAAAGTATCTGGATCGTTGACAATGGCACCGACCGCGTCTACGAGTACACAAATAGTCGCAGCCGAAATGCTGACAGCCAGACGGCCGCGCTCAGCTTTGCACTAGCCTCCGGCAACACCAACCCCCAAGGAATCGCTGATCCACCAGCTCCGGCTTCTGCTGGCCTGACTTC
>JAYSPO010000056.1:0-1021 GCA_043722015.1 Candidatus Kuenenia sp.
ATTGCCGACCGCGTTCTTGAAAAATCCCGTCGTGTTCTGAAACTCCGGATCGAATTCGCGGATCGTCTTGCCATTCCATTTTGTCAGTTCAGGCCGATAATTCCATGTGTCCACAGGACTCGGGCCACCGTTGACAAAGATCCAGATCACGCGCTTGGCCTTCGCGTCAAAATGTCCGGCCTGCGGAGCCAGCGGATTGAGCGATCGGTTGCCGAGACTGTCTTCGCCGGACGCCGCTTCCAGCAGCCCCTCATCACGCAGCAGGCCCGCAAGGCCCAGCATCCCAAGTCCACAACCGCTGCGCTGCAGCATGTTGCGACGAGTTAAAAATGAAGGCATCATCATTCTGAAGTTCTCCTGTGATTCGTAGGGTGTGTGCAGCGCAGCGAAACACACCACATCGACATTCAACCATCATGGACATTCAACCATCCTGGTGCGTTACGCTGCGCTGCACGCACCCTACTTGCTATTCACTTTGCTTAAGAAACTCGCCTTGATCACTCGCCCACGGGATGAGAACTTTCACTGTGCCATCGGCGGATTTAAAAGTGATGCTGCCATCGGCGTTAAACGTTACCTGGTACTGTTCGTGTTTATGAAACACTTTTTTTACAATGAACGTCAATAGGTTTCTCTCGACGCTCTCGAACGAAATCAGGTTCGCATCGACCTTCCATTTTTCGAAGTACAGGATGGTATTATTGGGTGCGACAGTAAAGTGCATTGTACCGTCGTCACGATAATGACACGTCATCTCACCCGGCGCATTCTGCCACGTCCAGACCCCAAGAAATCGTCGCTCGCTCGCATTCAGCCCTGACTTCCACCAATACATCAGAATCATGCTCAGCACGAACACACAGAATCCGATACCCGCGAGTTGAAGGTGTCGAAATCGACGTCGCAGCCTTGGTGGCCGATCAGCGGCTTCAGTTGTCTCCGGCACTGGGCTCATCCTGTTTACAATCATCTACGGGATTTGTATGCAAAATAAGTAGGCCGGACCAAGCGGAGCGCC
>JAYSPO010000057.1:0-1164 GCA_043722015.1 Candidatus Kuenenia sp.
GCGTCTTCGCTTCAGTTGCGGAATATTGGCGGTGCCAACGTTGAAGGTCGCGTTCGGCAATGGAAGTCGCGACTTGACCGGTCACATGGCGAAACGATCACTCCGAAATCGCTATACGCAGGAGACCACTGGAAGGTTGCCAAAAACCTGGCCGACTTGGCAAAGCCTTCGGAACAGATTTGCGTCTGGGTCATTTCTGCCGGCTATGGACTGCTCCCTCTGGATGCCCTGATTCAGCCTTATTCCGCAACGTTTTCGACTCGGCATCCCGATACTGTGGTTTTGCCACGTGAATCCGGCATAGTTGATCCGGCCACCGATAAGCGAGCATGGTGGAATGCGCTCATTGATCTTGATTGGAACCGAGAACGACCAATCTCCATCACAGATCTTGCCAAAGAGTATCCGGACAGCCCATTGCTGATCGCGGCATCGGCGAACTACCTTCATGCCATTCAGGACGATCTGCGGAATGCTCAAACCCATCTGGATGACATAAATCAGTTGGCCATTATGTCAGCCGGCACCGACGCGCTCGGGGACCTGACGAAAAACCTGATTCCGTGTGACGCTCGACTGCAACCGCTGGTCGGTGGCGTACTGAGATCACTGAACGTGAGATTGCTTCGCCACGCTCTGGAAACCGCCCGACGTACTCCGCCAACTCTATCTGGCATTTCAACGCGGTTTCAGAAACTTCTTGCCGAAGCACCCGAGAGACCAAAATACGACCGCACTCCTGTGACGGACGAAGAAGTTCGTCGGTTTGTCAAAGGGGCGATGAAGAAGCAGACAAATGTGACCCAAAGTCGGTTGCTCCGAGATTTGCGGGACAGCGGCAAAGCGTGTGAGCAGGGACGCTTTCGAACATTGTTCAAAGAAGTCCAGGGGGCTCATTATGGCTGAAGCCAACGAAATTCGCCGACGTGCATTACGCATCGAGCAAGATCCAGAACATCCGCTGTACCTGTTTACGATGACCGGGACAGAGTTACTTGAGATTGCGGATATTTCGCGAGTCTCCCGCGATGATGCCGGGAAACTACTCGGATACCAGCGAGCGGAAGTGAAGAAACATGTCCAGAACATTGTGGACTACCTGAATTCCGGAAAGGTGCTGTTTCCCAATGCCATCATTCTGGCACTGTCATCCGACGTCAAATT
>JAYSPO010000058.1:0-2259 GCA_043722015.1 Candidatus Kuenenia sp.
GTTGGAGGGCGATAGCCCGAAACCCCGGGGCTTCCTTCGCTCCGCTCAGTCCAGCCCCGGCCACCCAACCCGCAATCCTTGCTTTGACAAAGCACTAGCCAATATCTCGGACATGAATGTCCAAGTTACGGAAATCGAAACCTTGGAATGACCGGCCGGAACTGTGCTGCCTGGGTCGGAGCTGAATTCATTTCTGCCGCGATCTTTGACCGTCAATTTCTTCCTGACCGACACGGTTCTGCTGCTTTCACCAGATTAACAAACCTACCTGAAACCCGAATACGGAATTACTGCGGCCACGGCTCCGCGAAACACGGCTGTAAACCACTGATTGTGGGTTGTACAGGTGGTTCGGAAAGTACGGATCAGACCTGCATCCCGGTCTCTCTTGAACGTGCGACGCCGGGCTGTCGATAATGTGGACATGTCTGAGCCCGTTCCACAATCCAGCGAGTTTGAAAAAAACTGCCTGACAGTCTTGAACTGTTACGCGGTCCGGGACGCAGCAGCCAAAGCCACCACCAGCGAATATGCAGGATGGCTCGATCGAATTCAGGACGTGCCGGGAATTGAAAAGTTGTCGCTCACATCCATTCACGGATTCCTGATTGCACAGGGCCTGATTCGGTTTGAATTCACAGGCAGGAGTGTTGGACTGCAATATCAGGTCAGTACGCAGGGGCGCGAATCGATCGCTCGGGAATCCGTGTACCTCAGCGACGATCCTCGCAGCGAATCCAATACTCCGGATTCCGAATCCATCGGCCAGGCTGCCTAGAAGTCTGCCTGAATCCGTGGCTCTTGTGAGCGGCAAGGCGCTATTCCCTCGCGTCGCGTTTGAATTCAGCCACATTGATGTACATTGGCTATTTCCGACAAAAAAGACACGAAATTCAAACAGAAATAGCGACCAAACGCATGCATCGGCATCTTCCTGACTGGACATCTTTTTGCACCACCCTGCCGCAGATCGAGGCCGCAGCCAAACGTATCCATTCACTGGTCGTCGAGACACCGACGATTCCTTTTGCGGGGTTGGGCCGCGAATTCGGCTGCTCGATGGCCATCAAGTGCGAGAACTTTCAGCACGGATTTGCGTTCAAGGCGCGCGGTGCGTGCAACGCCGTGTTCAGTCTGACTGACGAAGAGGCAGCGCGGGGCGTAGTGACCCATTCGTCCGGCAATCACGCCGCTGCGCTGGCGCGGGCGGCAAAGCTGCGAGGCATTACGGCTCATATTGTGATGCCGGAGAATTCCGCGCGGATCAAGCTGGCGGCGGTGCGCCGTCTTGGGGTGGAACCGGTGATGTGTGAATCCACCCCGGCAGCCCGCGAAGCCATGGCGAACCAGGTGATGCGAACGACCGGAGCCACCCTGATTCATCCGTTCAATGACGCGCGCGTGATTTCAGGACAGGGAACGGTCGGATTGGAAATTCTGCGACAGTTTCCTGACGTCGAAACAATCATTGTCCCGGTCGGTGGTGGCGGACTGCTTGCCGGTACATTAATCGCCGTGAAATCGCTCAAACCGTCGGTCCGTGTGATCGCTGCCGAACCGGAATGGGCGAATGATGCGTTTCGCAGTCTGCAGTCCGGACAAATTGAACCCGTGTTGCGCACGGACTCCATCGCCGATGGACTGCGCACACCGCTGGGGAGCCTGACGTTTCCGATCATCTATCAACTGGTTGATGAGATTCTGTGTGCGTCCGAAGCTGCGATCAACGATGCGATGCAACAACTTGAAGCTCACGCAAAGATGATTGCTGAGCCATCCGGTGCGGTTCCACTGGCGGTCGTGCAGCAGCACCGTGATCGCTTTGCAGATCAACGAATTGTCTGCGTGGTCTCGGGCGGCAATCGAGACTATCAGACACCGCTGGACGCGGAAGGCCGTTGACCGCGTTGAACGATCGACCGACTCTGATCTCAGTCTGCGGCTGTTACATCGCACGTGTTTGAGATTGGCTCGTTTGCCCGCGTGCCCAGCGGGTCGCCATTGTTCTATTTGAGATTTGAAATTTGAGATTTGCTGACTGTAACGTTTTCTATGTGTCCGCCGTTTGAAGCCCTTTTTCCAGACCGGGAACCACGAATGGACACGAATTGGAATGCTCCTCATTCGTACTACTAACAGTTAAATACTTGATTTCTCGCAACGATTTCCAGGGCTCCGTTTGCAGAAGTCAGCTCTGGTGTGGCAGAAACATTTATTGCAGAAAAATACAAAGCACGTGTTGAAGACTTTTGTGCCATT
>JAYSPO010000059.1:0-5551 GCA_043722015.1 Candidatus Kuenenia sp.
GCAGCAACTCTTCGATCTGGCCAGTCTGCAATCCGTCACGAAACGCAACGGCATCAACCCCGGGCTTCAGTCCTGCGCAGATGCGACTCTCCGGTTGAGCGTCGAGAATCACCCATGCTTCCGTCTTGCCGTTTTCATGCGGATCGAATTGCCGAGCCAGCTCATCGTCAGGATGAACCTGCAATGACAACCAGTCGTTCGCGTCCAGAAATTTGATCAACAATGGAAACTGCGTGAGCCCGGATTGTTTGCCGAGCAACTCATGCGGATGTGTCTGCATGAGTTGTCGCAGCGTGATCCCGGTTAGAGGCCCACCAAGGACACGGCTTTGATCCTTGCCGTGGTCTGCCAGTTCCCAGCTTTCAGCGTAGTCATTGCCGTCGCCGATCGGCTTTTGCAGATGACTGCCCAGTCGCCGACCTCCCCAGCGAATTCGTTTCAGCAGTGGTTCAAAGACTAGTGGCGGCAGCATGGTGCAGGCTCGGTGCGTTCCTCGTAAGTCTTAGAGAGCTGTCCTCGGCGAGCGGTTGGAAGGGCAGCCCTCCGAGGGCAGGATAAATTGGGTTGCCAAATCTGTTTGTGGAAGACAGCGAACACGGAGGGCTGACGCCCAGCCGCTCGCTTTTGTTACGAACGAGCCCCTTCACGGCGAGGCTTGCGTTCAGGACGTCCGGGACGATCCGGCCGGTCGGGACGACCGGCCGATTTACCCGCACGAGGTGCGAATGATTGTTCTCGATTTCCTTCCGCTTTGGAAATCTGCAACTGACGACCGGACACCCAGACTTTCTTCAAGGCAAAGAACGTCTCAGACGGCATGCCCTGCGGAAGATCGACTGTACTAAAGTCGTCAAAAATCTCAATGCGCCCGATCTGAGCACTGTCGATTCCAGCTTCGTTGGCGATTGCTCCGACGATATTGCCGGGTTTGACCTGATGCGAATGCCCGACTTCAATCCGGAACGTTTCCTTGTCTGCATCGTTGCGACGTGGTGCGCGAGGCCGATCATTGCGATCGCGGAAGTTTTCGTCGTTTCGCGGTCCACGATCGTCACGGTGCAGCATACTATTCCCACGGTCGTCGCGGCGACCACGAGATTCGAAGAACGTCTCCTGTCGAAATTCTTCCTTCAGCAACAACGATTGACCACCGGTGGACATGACTGCGAGCGCCGCCATAATCTGCTCGACAGGTGTCTCGGGATTTTCGCGACGGTACTGTTCAATCAGCGAACCCATCGATTCCGCCATCGGATGCGTCATGTTCTCGGTAACCTTCGCATGAAACTGCGCCACGCGCGTCTTGTTGATCGCGCGATTGGTCGGCAGGTCCATTGGTTCGATCTTCTGCCGTGTCGCGTATTCAAGACTTTTCAGCATGCGCTGAGACTTAGGATGCACAAACAGAATGGCTTCACCACTGCGACCAGCGCGGCCCGTGCGTCCGATGCGATGCACATAGGCTTCGCTGTCGCCAGGGAGATCGTAGTTGAACACATGGCTGATTCGTTGCACGTCCAGCCCGCGAGCCGCAACGTCGGTCGCCACAATGATGTCCAGCTTCCCGGATTTCAAATGCTCAATAATTCGTTCGCGCTGAGCCTGCGGGATATCGCCGTTCAGTGCGGCAACCTTGTGCCCACGCTGACTCAGAAATTCTGCCAGTGGTTCTGTCGTGCTCTTCATCTTGACGAAGACAATCACACCGTCGATCGGCTCCGCTTCCAGAATTCTGCCCAGAGCGGCCTCTTTCTGATGGTTGCCAACAACGACAAATCGCTGTCGGATCGTATCGGCCGTGACGGTCTTCTGACGAATCGTGATCTCAGCCGGATTCTTCAGGTACGTTTGAGCGATCTTGCGAATCGTCGGTGGCATTGTCGCGGAAAACAGCGCGATCTGACGTTCAGCCGGAAGTTGCTGCATAATGAACTCAACACTCTCGGCGAATCCCATGCGAAGCATTTCGTCACCTTCGTCCAGCACAATGCACTTGAGCGCATCCAGTTGCAGTGAGCCACGATTCATGTGGTCCGTGACTCGACCCGGTGTCCCGACAACGACATGCGCTCCACGTTTCAACTGTGAAAGCTGTGGCTGATAGGCGGCACCGCCGTAGATTGCCAGCACGTTGAGCCCACTCATTTTCGCGGCGTATCGTTCAAAGGCTGCGGCAACCTGAATGGCAAGTTCGCGAGTCGGTACCAGCACCAGCACCTGAGTGCGTTTCACGTTCAGATCAATCCGCTGCAGCAAAGGCAGGGCGAAGGCACCCGTCTTGCCGGAACCCGTCTGAGCCTGTCCGAGAACGTCACGACCTGCCAGCAAATGCGGGATCGTTTGTTCCTGAATGGGCGTGGGAATCGTGTAGCCGGACGATTCAATTGCCTTCATCAGCGGAGCGATAAGTCCCAGCGTCTGAAAACCGTTTTCTGCAGCGACGGGTGTTGCTTCTACTGGAACAACGGGGGTCGCCACTTTGCTGATCACCGGAGTCTTTGTCCTGGTGATCTTCACGACGGGAACCTCAACGGCAGCAACAGGAGCCGCAGCTGCTTCGATCACCGAAGGCGTTTCAATCACCACAGGCGTCTCAATCACGATTGGAGCCTGGATCGTCGCCGGTGTTTCGATCACGGCCGAAGCCTCAACGATTTCCTGATGCTGTGCAATCTCATTGTTCTGTGAATTCTCAGTGGACGGGTTCATAGCGGTTTCTGAATTTGAATCTGTGAACGACATGCGGATTTTCAATTTCTATGACGGCTGCGGTCAGCAACCAGGAATCTGAATGTGATTAAAATGTCAGCGACATGCTGATCGTTGGAGTACAGGCACTTGCCTGCAGATTGACCGACGGTGTGAGCCTGGGATTTGCAGCCTGTAGGCTGGACTCCAACGAATCACATTCTCGACTCTGGAGAGTCAGGTTACGTATTTGTTCGTGCCGGGCGTTTGCGGCGACGTCCTGCCGGGCGCTGTTCCGAGCCTGAAGATTCCGTTGATCCTTCAACGAATAATCCATCTCCGAAATAATCTTCTTTCTGTGGAGGACGCGGTCGGGCAGTTCGAGGTTCAGCAGTCGGCCGAGCAGTCATCTGAGGACGAGCCTGAGAGGACGAGGACTGTGTGCGAACCGCCGGGCGACGACCGCTGTCGGATGCGGCACTTTCGCTGCGACGATTGCTGGACGTTGTTTCTGTGCGTCGACCACTGGTGTTGCCCTGGCTGGGTTTTCCAGGACTGGCGTTGCCGCGTCGTTCCTGACCGCGACCTGACTCGCTGCGTGCAGGTTTTTCAAAGCGCCGATGAACTGAATATCCTTCGCTGCGAGCCGCTTCCCGACCACCAGTTGATTGACTGCGTTCCTGACCATCGCCGGCACTTCGTCCACGACCTGATGGCTGTGAAGCTCGCGGAGAAGATGTTCGTCCGCGTCGCGGGCCACGCTCAGAACTGTCACTTTCTGCGGAATCCAATGCTGCCGAAAAATCAAATCCCTCGACTTCCTGCACCGGAATCGACATTCCGATCAGCTTCTCAATACTTCGCAGCATCCGGCGCTCGTCCGGATCGCAAAGAGCAATCGAAATCCCTGTGGCACCCGCTCGACCAGAACGGCCAATGCGATGCACGTAGGTTTCTTCTTCGGTCGGCATATCATGAATAAACACATGCGACACGCCATCCACATCAATTCCGCGAGCCGCAATGTCGGTCGCTACCAGAATCGGGGGACTCTGACTCTTAAATTCTTCCAGAATCCGCTGACGTCTGTTCTGACTCTTATTCGCATGAATCGCTTCAGCTCGGAATCCGGCCGCAGTCATGTGACGCACGATCCTGTCAGCACCGTGCTTCGTCCGGCTGAACACAATCGCCCGGCCTGGATTAGCGCGGGTAATAAGTTCTATCAGCAGCCGAGTCTTTTGTTTCTGCGGAACAAAGCACACGCTCTGCTCCACCAGCTCGGTAGTCTTCTGCTTTGGCTCGATCGAGATACTGACAGGGTTGTTCAGAATCGAACCTGCGAGGTCACGAATTTCCGGCTTCATCGTCGCGGAAAACATCAACGTCTGCCGCTTAGTCGGTACATACTTCAGGATGCGGCGAATTGCTGGAAAGAATCCCATATCCAGCATCCGGTCGGCTTCGTCCAGAACCAGCGTGTGGACGTCTGACAAGCTGATTAGTTTTTGCTGAATCAAGTCCATCAAACGACCTGGTGTGGCCACAACAACATCGACGCCCGCCCGCAACGCACGAACCTGAGGCTGCTGGCCAACGCCGCCGTAAATCGTAGTGGATCGCACGGACGCAAACGCTCCGTAGCTTTTGAAGCTCTCGTGAATCTGCATGGCAAGTTCGCGTGTGCTTGCCAGAATCAGGACCTGCACCGGCCGATGCCCGGAATCACGCCCAACTTTGGAAGTGATCAGTTGATTAATGATTGGCAGGGCAAACGCCGCCGTCTTTCCAGTGCCAGTCTGAGCAATCCCGATCACATCGTGCCCTTTGAGCACGACCGGAATTGCCTGAGCCTGAATTGGAGTTGCGACCGAATAGCCTTCTTTGGAAATAGCGCGCACAATGGGCTCCGCGAGCCCGAAGTCTCTGAAATTCATTCTTTATCCTGGGGTTTAGTTAAGAAACATTCCCAGGACCGAATGCAGGAGGACGCAGCTAAAAAGGCGAACTCAAGAAAGATGGAACTGGCAGTCGTCCGTCGGCATAAGCCAACTGGAGAGGACCGAATGCTTCACTGATCAGATCGACGCCTTTGTGACGCAATGTTCACTCAAATGAAGGCGAATCCGAAATCAGTTACGCAGGCACTGTATCATCCGACGCTGGAATGAACACCCAATTTTCTACGATCTCGTCGAATTTCCAAATGTTCTCACCAGTTGACCTTCAAGCTTCGGAAAATTGCCGCCATAGGATGGACAAAAGTCCGGTCCGTTTCATCCGTCGAATCATCGCAATAGTGCCATATTCTCCATTGATCTGCGGCAATTGCTGACTGCCCAGAGTACTTATGGAGTTGCCGCCGCCTGCGTTATGCCTGCGGGACTCGCATTCTTGGGATCTATTGTGTCCACCACAATGATCTCAACGGTGTAATTGCCGCTTTGTACTCCGCCGCCCCCGCCTGGGCCTGGGCCGGTCTCCATCATACCGCCTGGGCTGCCTCCTCCTCCGAAACCCATTTGTTGATTGGCTCCGCCACCTCCAGCCTTCTCAATGATAACATCCAGGGTCCGACGATGACCGTTTGGCAATGCCTTCACGCCTTCAATCCACATTACCCCTCGCGTTTCATCCTGACGGCTGTAACCGCTGGTTCGACCTTCATAGTGTGCGGTCAGGTCTTTGGTATCGTTTTTCCTCACGGGTGCAAAGCTTGTGCGCGTGTAATAAACCGTTGTTGGTGCAGGAATTGAGTCCGGCGACTGATCAGGAGTTCCTCCGGGAATCTGCAACATCACCGAAACTTCAGCAGTGGCATTTTTGTGAAGCTTGACCGGCAATGTACCAGTGTACGGTTTCA
>JAYSPO010000060.1:0-15544 GCA_043722015.1 Candidatus Kuenenia sp.
CTGATCAAAACCATCCAGAACGGCGTCCGGGAAGTCCAGGTGCGACATCACACGCAGGCCCTGTTCGCCGATTTCGCGAATCGTCTTCCCGTCATGCACGAACTTCAGGTCGCAGATCACGTAGTCACCCGCTACCGCAGGTTCATCAACCGTGACTCGTTCGGCATAAGAATCCAGAAACTGCTCTTTGTATTCTTCCAACTCTTCTGACGTCGGTTCAGCGATAGAGCGATTAATTGAAATTCCCGTGTAATCCGGCAGATCGAATTCCGGTCGAACCTCGACTTCAAATTCGTAGTGAAAGTCGCCTGAGTCCGGGATATCCAGAC
Source organism: Candidatus Kuenenia sp. (assembly GCA_043722015.1). Taxonomy (GTDB): domain Bacteria; phylum Planctomycetota; class Planctomycetia; order Planctomycetales; family Planctomycetaceae; genus SXXK01. Next base: position 330 of record JAYSPO010000060.1, read on the forward strand.
TCTCAACGTCAATGCGAGGCTCGTTGATCGGTTCGATTTTGCTTTCGTCGGAAAGCTGTTCAAGACTGGCCATCAACACTTTTTGTTTGATGTCGGCAGTGATCTCTTTCTTGAACCGTTTTTCCAACAGAGCAATCGGCACCTTGCCGACGCGGAAGCCGGGAACCTCGGCTTTTTTGGACAATTCCCCCAGCGCGTCGTCGCGGATTGTGCGAATATCAGCTTCCGGGACAGTCACAGAAATGTGCTTGCGGCACGCACCAATTTCCTTGATTTCCACTTTCAACGCCATGCGAGAGTCGGTCTCTTCGCTGTCAGCTACCGCTTGACCTGCTTCGTCAGAACTCATTCTGGAACCTTTTCAAGATCTTTCAAACTGCCGGACCTACACCGAATTTGCGTCAATTTACTTTGGTTTACTTCGGAGAAGGCCCACCGTTGACTTCGGGAGCCAACGAAAAAAGCGGGTGAAGGGACTCGAACCCTCGACAACGACGTTGGCAACGTCGTGCTCTACCAACTGAGCTACACCCGCAATGCAAATGTTCCCGGCGGGAACACGGACGAATTGTAACGAATCTGTCGTCTGTTTGAGGCGATCACTGAAACACTTCGCACAAAAATAGCGGTTTCGAGAAGCCTGACGACATGCAAAACACGGCCTTGCCACAGGGAAACAGACAACTGTTCAGTTCTCTGGTTCGCCCAACAGGCGGCGGATTATGTATGTTTTCCGCTGCCCGTCAACAGATCAATCACCAAATACTGGGACTCAGCGGATGATTTTTTGTGCACTGACCCATTGGAACAATTCGGGCGTGGCGTAGGTCGCGGACCAGCAGTTGTGTCCGATATGTTCAAGTGACGTGAAGCGTATTTTGGTGCCTCCGGCTTTCTTGATCGCATTCACCATATCGACAGAATGCTGAAATGGGACCGCGCTGTCCTGATCACCATGGAAGACCCAAATTGGCAGTCCCTTCAGTTTTTCGGCATCACCAGGATCGCCGCCACCACAGACAGGCACGACCGACGCAAACCGTCCGGGGTGATCTGCCGCCATTCGCCATGAACCGTACCCCCCCATGCTTAATCCAGTCAAACACATGCTGTCTTCATCGATACTGTGCGTTTGCACGATATGATCCAGCAATTCGATGAGTCGCTTCTGTTGTGTCGGCTTAGCCCATGAATCATCCCCCGGGCATTGCGGTGAAACCAGAACATACGGCAATTCATCCCCTCGCGCAGCAAATTGCGGAGGTCCCCACTTCGCGACCAGGCTCAGAGGTCCGTAGCTTTCGCCGCGCCCGTGCAGGAACAGGATCAACTGCGACTTTTTTGCCGAGTCGTAATTTTTCGGCAGGTAAAGCAAATAGGAGATCGTTCCCCCGTCACTCGTCGCAAAACTCTGCTCGACCTGCTTGCCCGGACCAGGCTCGGCCGTTTGAGCAAAACAGGAATCACTCAACGTCAGGATCATGGCGCCGATAAATGTGATGCAAAAAACGACTGTCTTCATTGTCTGTCTCGCGGGAAAAGATTGACGGATTAGACGCGCAGCAGGAGTGTGCCGGGAATTGAGAGTCGCGTCAATCGTGTGTCGCACTTTCGTAGGATGTTCAAATCCTGCAATGCGTAGCGGCCCGACCTGGTGTGTCGGCCCTCCGGGCCTCATAATTTCTGTTTGCCTCGTCTTACGATTTGCCGCTACTTCCCTGATGACGATTTTTCCTCACCGCGTTCATTCAGCAATCGAAATGAGTTGCCACCATTCACCTGGTGTCGGCGAGCAGTTCGCCAGTCTACGACGACATCCGGCTGATCCGCAAATATGCCGTCAACGCCTGCAGTTGCTACCAGCCATTCCAGATATTCCGCCGCAGAACCCGCAAACCCTGGCAATGCATCTGTGCGAAAGGTCCAGACATGGACCTGCAATGCGTTAGCGTGTGCGTTCCGGACAAGTTCCGTGAGTTGCGGAGTGCCGTCGGCGTTTTTACCCGTGACAACGTGGCTCAGCGGTACGCCGATACCATCAGCCACCTCGGCGATTGCTTTCAACTTCGCTGCATCTGCCGGTTGGCTGAGCAACTGGATGATGAGTAACGGTGTCTTGAGTTCCTTTCGCAGTCGTCGGACTTCTGCTTCGTCGAAACACTGCAGATAAATGCGATCATCCGCCGAGTCGTATCTGTATTGTGTCAGAACTTCCAGAATGGCTTTCGAAATATCCAGGCCTGCGGCGCGATGTTCTGCAGGCCCCTTAAACTCCACGTAGACTCCGGCCTGGTTTGGACGTGACTTGTTGAGTCCCTGAATGAGCTGCAGATGTTCTGCCAGAGTTGAGATACGGAAACTACCGGATTCCAGCGGAAAGCGATTGCCCTTGTCTTTCCATGGGCGCGATGGAGATCGACGTTCGGTGACCGTGAGTGTCCTCAATTCATCCAGCGTGAAATCCATGACGTGCCAGCGTCCATCCGGACGCTGACGATCAGGAAAGATCGACGCCGCATTGGTCAAGTCGTCCAGAATCAGATCATGAAAAACGACCGGAATTCCGTCTTTGCTGAGCACTACGTCCTGTTCGATGTAGTCGACCTGCATTGCATGCGCCAGCACGACACCTTCGGTCGTATGTTCCGGTAGATATCCCGACGCACCGCGATGCGCAATCACGATCGGGGCGTTCTGAGTCTGATCCGACGTCACGATCGCCTTTGGAGCATCATCATTGATCTGAGCCATAGCCGCGCCCACCAACATCCTGTCAGAAAGGAGACAGACGGTGACCGCCAGCCACATTGTCAAATTGTATGCTGGACGCAACGTAATGCTCCGTAGATTATGGGTTGCTTGTTCCGTTACAGATGCCATGATGGCAGACTGCGTTCAGGGTTGCAAATCATCCGTTATGTAGGATGGACATTGATGTCCGTCGGTCCTGTGTTCCAGTCCCATCGCTCAAATTGAAGAAGACGGGGTCCCCGATTCGTCGGGAGCCCCGTTTTCCGTTGTCGCGACATTCGCATGACGGATGTGTTCCTTCAGATCTCTCGAATTGATCTTCCTCGACCATCGGAAACCGAATGCCTTGCGCACGCGGCTGCTGATTTAATCGTTTAACGGCAAGACGAAGGCGTCGTTTCCGCATTTCGCCAGCGCCTACGAATCGTCGTCAAACAAAAACGCCATTTTTTTCAGCAATGCTGTTCCCGCCATAAATCAACAGGCCGCCAGTCGTGTGCCGACGCCACGACCGGTATTTCGATCGCACTTGATTGACGTCGTCGTCTCTGAACGTGGCCCCGGCAGACAGTGTGGGACGCCTTCAGGCAGTCCCCGTGCCCCCAAAAGCAGCGGCGACCAGATTGACGCTCCTGGTCCACGTCGGTATTGTCATGTGCGTGGCACGCCTATTAATTGATTTCGAAGGCGACGTGAGATCTTGGAACCGACCGCTACGAATCCAGCGTTTTCAGGCCTTTGTTGCCGATATCACGCGCCGGGTGTAATTCAGAGTTCATCAAGATTACAGACTGTATGCTAACCGTCTATGTCGAGACATCGATCGTAAGTTACCTGCGATCCCGCGCGGCGTCGCACGTGGTTGCTGCGGCGCGACAATTATTGACTCGACGCTGGTGGGACGAAGAGCGTCACCGTTACGATCTTGTGATTTCACAATATGTGCTTGACGAAGCATCGAAAGGCAATCCGACGCTGGCTGCTGAGCGGTTGAAGCAGCTCGAGGGAATCCCGCTTCTCGAAATCGTGCCGGAAATTCAAGAAATCGCTGATGCAATTCTGGCCCAGGCGATTCTGCCTGCAAAAGCCGAATTTGATGCTCTTCATTTCGCCGTTGCAGCGTACTATCGGGTGGACTACCTGTTAACATGGAACTGTACGCACATCGCCAACGCTCGGATTCTTCCGCGAATTCAGGAAATCCTGATGCAAACGGGCTTTCCGTCGCCGATGGTATGCACCCCGGAAGAAATGGTGGACGATGAACTCGATTTACAATAGTGATTCCGTTGATTCAGCAATCAGCGACCTGCATGCGTGGCGTCGCGAACTTTCGGATCAGTTTGCTGGTGATGTGCGCGCCATGGTCGAGGACGCTATGCGACGGCAGGAACAGTCTGGTCATCGCATCATCCGTCGCCGTGAATTGACGAACAAGCCAATGCACCCGAGCAGCGGTGGCACGGTGCCTCACAACAGTGAGACGTCTCCCGCCGGCGGGTGATCGTGGACGTTCTTTACACAAAGTACAGGAAACACATGAACCTGACAGACTTTGATAGATGGTCTATAGAACTAAAATCGGCCGCCGAATCGGTTCACGCCTCTGTGCAACTCAACCTTCCAGAGATTTCCCTGCTACTTGATAGAACAGGGCGATTGGCTGGCGCGCCCGATCATCAGTCGGCGGCATACAATCAATTCAGCAACATCACACAAAAGATTCAGGGAGCAATGGCAGCACATGATAAGGTTCTGATGTCCCTTGGATAAGATCCAGTATTTTACACACGCGCCGAGTTGACATAACTCGGCACCGGGGGACCAGGCACGGACTGCGACGAACCACCGGTTCAAGCGACAAGCCCGAGTTGAGGCTTTCAATCTTCATCGATTCATGCCAGACCGAAATGGCGGCGGCGAAGTAGTATCGTCGGATTCGATCACTCAGGATTCTCCCCCCTAAAGCGGAATCGTCATTGATCTTTCCCAAAAGCGTCTCGCTCTTCGCATGATCATTCGGTCTTCCACTGATTTGGCTGCTCCTTCGTGACCAGGAAATAGTTGGGCAGCATCACATCCTCTGAGCATCAGATACTCCATCAGGTCCGGAGAATGTTTGATAGGCAATGTGAACTTCACGAACAATGGTTCGTCACGATCGAATGATCTTCCACTCAGCCGCATTGCTCTGTCCGACAGGCCATCAGGGGAAATCTTAGCGAGATTGTCGGCAATGAAAACATTCAGCGGGCGACGATCCGTCTCCTGCTGCGTTGTCTGCGGTGAAGTATGGCGAGGACAGACGAGAAGGTTCGGAGGCTGATTTCTGTAAAGCTCTGGTCGGTAGCTTAGAAACAGGGTCGAAACCGGCTGTGCAGGCGAATCTTGGAAATCCCGTAGGGGAAGCTGCCTTGCCGCTTGATCACGCTGGTGCGACCGTGGAACATGTCAGAACACACCGCTGCCAGTAATGGTGCCCGTTTACTTCCGGAGCCGACATGGACAATCCGTTGATCATCGTTGCAATATTCTGCGCTGGAATCGGAATCGGCGCAGGCGTTTGTTTCGCCATCATGCGGACATCGGCCCAGAGTTTCGCGATCCGTGCTCATGCCGAGGTGAAACACCGGGAGACGGTTCGCCGCGAGGCAATGGAAGAACTGAAGACGGTGCGGCAACAGCTCAAGCAGAAATCAGATGCCTACAATTCGTTGCGTATTCAGGCGGAAAAGATCAATACAACGCTTGTGAATGAACGGAATGCAAATCAAGAAAAGATCGCAACAATAGAATCGGCAGAGAAACGGATGACGCACACATTTCAAGCTTTGGCTTCACAGTCATTGAGGAACAACAACGACTCTTTCATGCAGGTAGCACAGGAAATTTTGAAGCAGCACACGCAGTCTGCTTCGGGAGACCTTGAAAAGCGGAAACACGAGATTGCCCGCATCATGCAACCGATGGAGCAATCATTAAAGCAAGTCCAGCAGCATGTGACCGATCTGGAAAAGCAACGAGTGTCCGCCTACTCGGGTTTGCAAGAACAGGTTCGTGGGTTACTGGAGTCGCAGAAGGGATTGAAGGACGAAACGTCGAAACTCACGCACGCCTTGCGAAGCCCGGGCTTTGCTGGAAGCTGGGGGCAAATACAACTGCGTCGCGTCGTCGAGTTGTCGGGAATGGTTGCTCACTGCGATTTCACCGAACAGCAAACTGTTGGGCATGGCAGCAATCAGCAGCGCCCTGACATGGTGATACACTTGCCTGGTGACACCGACATCGTTGTTGACGCAAAGGCATCAATGACCGCATATAGCGAGGCAGTAAACTCGCAGGATATCGCTGTTCAGAATGAGTCAATGAAAGAACACGCGCGGCACGTACGAAACCACTTCCAGCAACTGAGTAAGAAGGCTTACACAGAGCAATTCAAGCGTACGCCAGAGTTTGTTGTGATGTTCCTGCCAGGTGATGGATTCCTGAGTGCAGCGTTGCAGCACGATGAAAAGCTCTTTGATGACGCCGTCAATCGAAAAGTCTTGCTCGCTTCACCCACAACTTTGATTGCCTTGCTCAAAGCAGTCGCCTACGGCTGGCAGCACGAGCAACTCACTCGCAACGCTCAAGAAATCTGCGAAGTCGGGCGGGAACTGTACGACAGAATGGCGACTCTTGGTGAACACCTCGCAAAGGTCGGAAAAGGACTTCAGACAGCGACAGAGGCTTATAATGGTGCGATTGGCAACATTGAACAGCGTGTCCTCGTCTCTGCGCGACGTTTCAAAGACTTGCACGTTCGAACCGGCGGAAGAGACATCCCGATACTTACGCCACTTGAACACAGCTTCCGACAATCACAATCTCCCGAGCTTGTTGCCAGCGATACCGCATTGATCAGCACACGAACGCTGTTCCCGGTCGATGACGACGGGCCGACGGCGTAACAACCTCACCGTCAAGTCTTGTCATCACATCCGGCGATTCTACCCAACTCACAATTGACCGGCCCAGCAATGCCCTCAATCAACTGCCTCACATGCGGTGACCACCAGTCCGAACGAGTTTCGGCAAAACTCGTCGGCAAAAGCATCAAATGCCCGCAGTGCCGTCGCGCCGTAAATAGTCCAACCTGACAAAAGTCTCCAACCGATCGACTTTCCATTGGATGTCGAGCCGGTACACCCCGTTGGCTCACGCTCAAGCTGGCGACCGATTCAATCCGCCCTCCGCGTGATCGTTTTCGCCGCTGGATTACGGGCGTGCTCATTGAAACTTGCCAGGCGCCGCCGCTCGAGAAGCACCGTACTTTGGCGTATCCACCGACGGAACGACGTACAAAGAATTCAGATCGCAATCGAGTCGTTTGGATGCTGGATTTCATCCATGCTCTGAGCCAATTACTGACTTCGCAACATACCTTGAAGCGTATGATTCACCAGGTTTTCCGCGTTAGGGACTTGCGAATCGCCAAACACGCTTGTTCGCTGGCCATCAATGCTGTTTGGTGCCTTGTCCCCGCGTTATTCCAGACCAAACCACCGACCAGTTGATCGAGCATTCAATTCGAAGGTGTCACTCAATCGTAGAATTCGAATTCCTTCAGCGTTCCATCCCACGACAGTCCAATCAGCACACCGAAGTGCGACGGGGCGACTGGTCTTGCCGCTGGCGATGCGAGGTCGATGGATGCGATAAAGTTAGAAACCAAACCAACATACTTGTACCACTCAAAAAAAATCGGGCGGTAGTCACCCGACTTTCGGCAATCTTCGATCTCCGTGGCTGCGAATTGCGGGGGAATTGGAAATGGATCTTCGTTGGCCATCGCTTACTTCTCGGCCAGGCTGAATACCAGTCGCTTGCCGAGTGCATCGGCCACGCGCTGGAGGGTGTAGAGAGTTGGGTTGCCGTCGGCTTTCAGCAGCTTGCTCAACTGAGCCGCATCAATTCCGGTTGCCTGCTGCAATTGGTCGAGCGTCATGCCGCTGGATTCCCTCGCAGCCTGAAGCAGCTCTGTCACTTCCTGCAACATGGCTCGTTTGCGTGCTTGAACATCAATTGCCCAGCGTGTGAGTTCCGGTTTTTCTTCTTCGACCGCAGCAATGTCACGTCTCCACCTGGCACGCTGTTCTGGTGTCATTTTCACGTTCTTGTGTCGGTTGGATTTTTGTGATTCCGACATTGTTCTCTCCATAAAAATCAGGCATCGTAAGCGGTGACCGGCAATACGGTGTCAGCATCAATCATTTCGTAAACACAAGACAGGGTCTTGCCCGTTGACGTGACCCCGGTAGCCGTTGGCCGTCCTGTCGATCGACTGGTTCCCCCGTTCATCCGGATTCTGAACTACTTCGGCGAATTCGTCCTGTGTGACGCCATGCTGTGCCAGATGTTCAATGATTTCGTCATCCCAGTGAAAGAAAAAGAACGCCATCGTTGAACCTCAGTGTTTCATTTTCGACTGATCCAATGATTGTAACATAAATGTGATATATCACAACGTCCGAAACTGCGAATTCGTTGTCCCGTTTCGGTAGAATTTCTCCACAGGATTGCTCTCGGTCGCGGGCACAATTCTGGCCAGATCTCGGACAAGAATGTCCAAGGTACAGGAATCGCAGGTTGGCACGGCAATCTTCCGTCTCGGAACTGAAACGCTGGCGAGGCTCGTTGACTTTTTCGGACTTTGCCGCCACCCTGTCTGTTCTCCCGGCGGTCGGGCGGAGGTCTGAGGTTCGGGCTTTTGGCAACCGCACGTCTTTTCTATGCGATGCCGATCGTCCATGCTGTTCCGAATTACGAATCTGCGAACCCCGGTGGAAATGCCGGAACAAAGCCTGCCTGCTGAGGTGGCGCGCCGACTGGAACTCCCGGCAAACGAACTTTCGACACTGAAAATCCTGCGCAAAAGTCTCGACGCCCGCACGCGCCATCGCATGGAATTTGTGTATTCACTGACTCTGTCCCTTCCCGACGCCGATTCGATGCCCTTTGCAGACGGCATGGACATCGCACCATGGTCGCCGCCTGCTTTTGAGGAACCCGAACCCGGCACACAGCCGTTGCCGCATCGGCCGATCATTGCCGGATCGGGGCCAGCGGGATTGCTGGCTGGATACTTTCTCGCACTGCACGGCTATCGCCCGATCATCATCGAACGCGGTCAGGCAGTGCGGGATCGAGTGCCGGCGATTCGCGATTTCGATTCCGGCGGCGAGCACGACAATGAAAACAATTACCTGTTCGGTGAAGGTGGTGCCGGGTGTTTCAGCGACGGCAAACTGACGTGCCGTATTTCGGGACCGGATGCAGACTGGGTGCTGCAGAGTTTCGTTGACTGTGGTGGACGTCCATCGCTCGTTTATGAAAATCGTCCGCATCTGGGCAGCAACAAGCTCCCATTGATCTGTCGTAATTTCCGCCGCAAAATTGAAGCTCTCGGCGGTGAATACAAATTCGGCTGTCGTCTGGAAGGTCTGCGATTTCAGAACGGCCAGTTGCAGGGACTGGAAACATCATCCGGCTTTATTGAGTCGTCCGTCTGTATGCTGGCGATTGGTCACAGCGCGCGAGATACGTATGAAATGCTGCTGAAGACCGGATTGCCGCTGAAGCAAAAAGCATTTCAGCTGGGATTGAGAATTGAACAACCTCAGACTACAGTCAATCAGCGGAAGTACGGTCGCGATGCAGACTATCTGACTTTGCTCGGAGCGGCGGATTATTCACTCATCGCCAAAGGCCAGAAGGACTTGTTTACGTTTTGCATGTGCGCCGGGGGAGTCGTGATTCCCAGTGTGTCTGAACCCAACATGTACTGCTCGAACGGCATGAGCAATTCGCGGCATGACACTCCATTTGCAAACAGTGGGCTGGTGGTGACACTCGAACCGCATGAATTTGGCAGCAGTCATCCACTGGCCGGTGTCCATGTGCAGCGGCAGTATGAATCACTGGCTTTCGAAATGACGGGCGGCAACTATTACGCACCGGTGCAACGTGCAAAGGATTTTCTTGCCGACCGAACACCGTCACCGACGGAGCAACTTCCTTCATCGTACGAACGAGGCACACGCGCGAGGAATCTGTCAGCCGTGCTGCCGCCGTCGATTCTGAAAGCTATGAGATCCGGTCTGCCGATCCTGGATACTCAATGGCGCGGGGAGTTTTTGCAGGATGCCGTGCTTGTCGGCCCGGAAATGCGCGGCAGCTCGCCGGTTCGGATCGATCGAGACCCCGCGACATTTGAAATCCCGATGTTGCCTGGCGTCTATCCCGTCGGTGAAGGCGCGGGTTACGCTGGCGGCATCGTGACGGCCGCCGTGGATGGCCTGCGCGCCGCCCGGAAAATCATCGCAAAGCACCGCTGCCCGGAAGTCTAATATTCACGCCATCGGCGTAATCGCCGTGTGCCACTGTAGCTCAGTCGCTCCGCCGACTGAGATTCCCTGGATTCAATACAGTGCTGCAGGTAACAGCAGATTGTGGTGCCGACACAGTGGCGCCGTTTTTGTCATGGGCGTGATGAGGAATGCGAGTCGCGGAGCGACGTCGCCTACATTACTCCACGACCATCACGCCCTTCATCACCATCCAGTGACCGGGAAACGTGCAGAGGAACGGGTACCGACCAGGCTGCGCTGGAGCCTGAAAATAGATTGTTTGCTTTTCTCCCGGTGGAACAATGTCCGTGTGCGCGATAACCTTGTCTGATTCAGGAATATACTGGCGGGCATAGGCCTCCGGATTGGCGATCAGCTGATTGCCGAGCTCACCCACGATCTGCAGCGAACCGGGTTGTACGAGAACCCAGTTGTGCGGGACGACGTCGGGATTGGAAAGCGTGAAGGCAAGCGGCTCGCCAGCTTTGACGGCAAATTCTTTTGTGGCATACGACAGGTTTTTTGCGGTCTCGATTTCAATCCCTCGAGCTCCCTTAATCTTTTGTCGCCAGGGATTCGGAATCTGCACCGCGTTCATCGCCAGATCGGTGAGCAGCGGATGGGCGGCGATAATCTTCTCACGAGGTTCGTAGCCAGGAAACTCTTGAAATGGTTGGTCAAGTTTGTGAACGGTGACGAACAGATCGTGGCCAATTCCTGCAGGCGAACATGTGAATGAGTCATCGTTGTTGACATGCAGCCGCAGATGCAGTTGATTGACAGGTTGCAGTTCTGGAATTTCAAGAAACACAGAACGCCCGTCGGCAAGGATATGAGCCGACACGACAGCCAACGGATCGTGGCCAGGAATTCCGGGATGCGTCGTTGAATACTCATTTGAACCGTACGCACCGCTGTAGCGATAGTTCCAGCACTGAGCGAACTGACGATGTGCGTTGTCGGCCACACCCTTGTCAATCGGCTCCGCAAAGGTCACACGAATTCCGTTTTCGAACGTGTGGAATCCGATTGGGATCTGAACCGGATCACCCGTATACCGCACTCGCTGAAAACAGCCGTCGTCAGGCGTGTAAGATCCCCAGCCAGACATGCCGGAGACATACAATTGCCCGTCCTTCGAATTGAAACGTCCTCGATGTGCGCCAGACAGAAAGTCACCCGACATCGGCACCACAGCCCCCTGAAGCTGGCTGGCGACTTCGTCTCGCAACACGACAAACCATGCTCCCGCGCCGAATGAGAAATGAAGCAACTGGTCCTTCAGCGGGCCAAACGAATCACTATCGACAAAAGCCTGTCCGCCAGCTGAATTGTCGAGTCCTCGCGGCAGATAGACCAACGGCAATTCGGGTGGCTTGCCGTTTTTCGGGCCACGGTACCCAAAATGCGGTGGATCCGCCGGTGATTGTGTCGTGGCGTTACGAACTGCATTCACCATCGAAGCAGGTGTCCACTCGCCCTCGGACACTGGCAGCGTCACTGTTCCATCAGGCAGAATGCCCAGTCCGTCGGGATTGCGAAATCCGGTAGCGATGACATCGGCTGTTTGACCATCTGCCGAAATGCGAACCAATCCCTGATTTCCGGAGGCCGTATAGAAGTTGCCGTCCGAGTCTTGCTGCAGCCCGCAGATATAGTCGTGACCGGCAGGGGATGTCACAAAGGCGTTGCTGAAACACTCGTAAAAGTCGGCTTCACCGTCGTTGTTCAGATCGGTCAGTCGAGTCAACTGATCTCGACACTGCACGTAGATCTTTCCGTCGGCAACAACCAGCCCTAAAGCATGATGCAGCCCTGATGCAAATCGCCGCCACTGAGCCACGCCCGGTGTGTCCGTTCCAGAATCCAGACTGGTGACGTGCCACACGTCGCCCTGCATCGTGCAGACCAACCCACTGCCGTCCGGGAGAAAATCATGATCGCCACAGAACATCGGGACTTTCCACGGATTGTCGTACGGCAATTCAATCCTATCCACGGCATACGGACGACCGTTGCCGGGAAGGATCTTTGTTTCCAGAACCTGCGGCCACTGAGCTGGTCCGCCTGCAGTCAGTTTTCGCAACGGATGCTGTTCGGTCGGGGCCACATCATGCACGAACTGACCATCTTTGACCCATGGTGAATCCAGATACTCGACATCCCCGATTCGATACGCAAACACGACTCGATTGCCGTGACGATAATACCCCCGATATCTAAAAACCTTGTCAGGAGGATTCTGTCTGGGAACAGGCACCAACTGCCCCTTCAACTGCAGAGCGCTCACGAATCCATGACGTACGGAATCAAAGCCCACAAAACCGCCCGACCACACCGCGTCATACGTCAGTGTGTCTGGATTGAAGCAGGCCGACAGCTCACCATGATCGCCAAGTTGCAGGCAAACGCCGCGAGCCACTGTCGCCCCGCCAGCCTGGAAAACGCCCGACTGCACGGAACCGAGCAGTGCCTCGTTCCATCGTCCATCGGCCCAGACAGTTTCGTTTTGATTACCCCAATGCCCCTGCTTGCCGCCATCGAGGCCTGGAAACTGAGCCAGCAGCATCGGGATGTGATGTTGCTGTCCAAAGTAATCCGCCTGCTTGGTGTAGAAGTCATACAAGCGATCGCGCGTCACGGGCAACGAAGCATTCGCCCAGTGACTCGGCTGCAGCGGCTCCTTGGTGAACGGAAACTCCGCCGGGCCGTGCATCTGACTATGAGCAATGGCGTCCTGAAGCTCTGCGGAAAGCGGTTTGCCTGCGGGCCCGAGATCGCTCAGGAATCGGAGTAAATCCAATTGCTGTTGCCTCGACATTGCCGCCGTGAGTCCGGCTGGCATCACAGTGCTGCCTGCGATTTCTTCTTCGATGTCGGCTCGTGCAATTGTCGTCAGATTGCTCGTCGCAGGGTCGCGCAGCGTGACCTGGCTGTCGTCTGAACTGTGCTTGTAGCCCGTGAATACCTTGCCGCCGACCGTCAGAATCTGAAAGTTGATGAATTCGGGTTTAACGTCTCGCTTTGGCCACAGGACGGATTCCACAAGGTGCCCCTGTTTGCGATCTTTCGCGACCGCCGACAAGTCAGGACCGACAGTGCCTCCATGAGGGCCGATTTTGTGACATGAAATACAGGCCACCTTGACATCCGCGAAGACAGCAGCCCCGCGGATCGCATTCCCATGTTCACTTGATTCAGCAACAAGTCTCGCGACAAGGTCGGCATCGTAGGGGATCTCCGGCATCAGTCGATTCTGCGCATTCGGCTTCGCGGAATCACCGTTCGTGCCCGCAGCGTCTTTGCCATCGTAGGTCCAAAACCCGACGGTGGAATCATCGCGCGAGGCAACGGTGACAGGTTCACCCGGGATGTCCCTTGCGCCTTTGGAAATGCGGACCCAGTCGATCTGGCCGGCACATCCAAATCCGCCTTCGACGAGACTGCCGAACGCCAATCCTCCGGGGACGCTGGTTCCTCCGTCGCGATCGGTGATGGCTTGATCGGCGACCTTCTTGCCGTCCACTAGCAGTCTCACACGACTTGGTTCGTAGATCATCGACAGGGTATGCGGTTTCCCGTCGCAGATCATGGCCTCACTGTAAACATGATCCGGCTGCATTCCGGGAAGATAGGCTGTGAACACACCGCTGCCGGCCATGGAAAACAGTTCCCAGTGATCAGCCGATTGTTTCGTGTCACTTGCCACCAGAATGTTGTACTGATCGCGGCGCTGAATTGTGGCTCGAACTTCCACTGTGATCGGAGGATGACGGTAGACATCGGCTCCCGGATAGACGCGGCCTGAAACAGCAGCCGCTTTTGGATCGACCGGAGCCATCGGCTTCGGGCCGCCACTGCCGGGCTTTTCGATTTCCTTCCGAACCCATTCCAACCCGTCGCGGTTCTCCAGCAGTCCTTCGCGCGCGTCCAGTTGTTCGCGATGATTGAGAATCCCGATCGGCCCGTCGTAGCCGCTTTCGACAACCGTGCGAATCATGTCCAGTTCATGCGCCCCCTTGCCGATGCCCAGAATCTTTGGCTGCTCCAGTTCGTTCATACCATTCAGATTCAGACAGTGCAGATACGGCTTCATCATTGCGAATGACTCTGCCCAGTCATTGATATGCCCATGCCCGTGATGAAAGTTATAGACGATGCCGACATGGTCCTGTCCAAGCTCATGCAGGCGTTTGCAGACTGCGACAAGATTCTGCGGTTCACCGCTCCAGCCACCGTGGTTGTACAGCCCGAGCTTACAGCCCATCGCCTTTGTGCGCGTCGCAAGTGGCAACATCTGCTGAGCGGCCGCTTCAACTTTCGCTTCCTCGGTCTCCCCGGCAGGCTGACTCATCATCTGCCAGATCTGCGGATGCAGGTCGTACTTCTCAAACAGCTTAAAGGCTTCTTCGTGAGTACTCCAGAACGCGAAGTATTCGATGCCGTGCTTTTTATACTCCAGAATCTCCTGCTCAAACGTCGGCACATGCTCTTCGCGCCAGTCGTATGCACACCGCATGATGCCGAGCTCTTTGAGCATCGTTGCCCGCTCCGCCGGCCCGCGCTTCGCGGCATCAAACGGCACAATGCACCACGCCACGAGGTTTTCCCGACGCAGTACGTCGGCCTTGTCGCTTGCCAACGCCGAAGTTGCCATGCACAAAGGAAGTAACGCGATCAGAAACGCTGTCATGGAGAGAAGGGTGTTTTTGTTCATAGGATTCAGAGCTGTGGAGGTGGGATTCATTTTGGATTGAAAACAGTGGAAATAAGTTCGAATGAAAAACACTGCTGTTGTCATAAGCGGCCGCAGTGGCCAATTCGAAATTTTCTCCATGGAATCTCAGTCGGCGGAGCGACTGAGCTAGTGCGCCTGTGAGGGCGTTTGACTGGAAGGGTGCAAGTCCCTTCATGGGCTGGTCTGAGCCCATTAACTGAAGGTAACTGCGTTCTTGCAAGAGGAGGTGGAGAGCAACTGGAAGTGAACAATCGGTCCGCAGGATAACGAACTCGATTCGGCCTGTCGTTGTGGCGAGCCTGCTAGTTAACGGCGAAGCCCAAAATGCCATCGTACCC
>JAYSPO010000061.1:0-1555 GCA_043722015.1 Candidatus Kuenenia sp.
AGAAAGTTGACTCATGTCAAAACAGAATGGTTCTCCCGCCAAAGCTCCGGTTCATGAAGTGCGACTCGGACGGATTAAAGCCGCCGTCTGGGAAAACACAACCGAAAACGGAGTCCGGCACAATGTCACGCTCAGCCGTCTCTACAAAGACGGTACCCAGTGGAAGGACTCCGCCAGCTTTGGCCGAGACGACTTGCCACTGGTCATCAAGGTCACCGATCAGGCACACGACTGGATCTTTAATCAGTCTGGCCAGTCCGGCACTGATGCGTGACTTCCTGAAGGTTTGTCGTCAACCGTGATTCAGTTCCGACTGATCACAACCTGGCCCCGTTGCACCACCGGGCCTTTTTTCAGTGCCTCAGAAATCGTAGAGGTGATGCTGAAGCAACCCCATGAAACGATTCATCCAAGAAGACCCTGTAAGATGGGAACGATGTTGCTCAGATTAACCGATTTCGCATCGCGGATTTTTACTCTCTTGCCTCAGATCGTCCGTGAAAGTACACTTTCAATATGTTCCGCATTGTTCTCTCAACCCTGCTGATCGCCAATTTGTTGGTGTGTCCACTGAGATGCGTGTCCTGCCAGGCAGGTGCAGCGAGCGTTGAGGATTGCGCTCCGGCTGGATGTTCCTGCTGTCACTGTGACACTCTGCCACCGGTCGCTGAATTGCCTGAAAATTGCCCACCGGTAGATTTTCCGAGCGATGACTGCCCTTGTCCAAACTGCATTTGTGAAGGTGCAACGCTTCAGAACGACCTTGAACTGCCGGCTGCGAATACACAGGCGGCCAGCTTTGGCCATCGGCTGGTGACAATCGAGCGTGGCATCAATGTTGACATGATGCAGGAATCCGCAGGCGCAGCCCAGGACTGGGATCGCCGCAACTCCGGTCGCGGTGCGCGCATCGCGCATCACTGCTGGCTGCTTTAGGCGACCATTTCTCGCGGCCTTTGCTTGCCGCCACTCAATTCTTTTCGTTTCATCGGTTGATGCGTCCACGAAGACGTATCCTGATGTCTGGACATGTGGCGTTGGTTTTGAGCATTCCGTGATGAGTTATCCGACGATGCTGCGTGTTCACGCAAGTCGATAACTCATGTCAGTATTCCACTTTCGATTGATTCTCGACAGCCCAATGTTACTTCCCTGGGAATACGGTGTTCGCAATCTGGCTCGCAGGCCAGTCCGAACGGCATTGACGCTCGTTGCTTTGGCGACGGTCGTGATGCTGGTGTTCGTCGTCGTGGGATTCATTCGAGGGCTGGAACAGTCATTGTCGGTTAGTGGTGACGACGAAGTCGTGTTGGTCTATTCGGTTAACTCTGAAGAAAACATCGAGAACTCATCCATCGCCGCTCGAACGCCAGCGCTGTTAACCGCGAGCCTAGATGGAACCTGGAAAAGATTTGGAGTCGCGCATGTTTCGCCGGAGTTGTATCTCGGGACTCGTGTCAAAACACAGGACGATGACGGCGGACTGGGTTTGGTCCGGGGTGTGACCCGTAACGCGCCGTTGGTGCGTCGCGGAGTCAAGCTGATCGCGGGCGAT
>JAYSPO010000062.1:0-3044 GCA_043722015.1 Candidatus Kuenenia sp.
CAGCAGATTTCCGAGCTGCCGCACGACGCGGAATTTGTGGTACACGTCGGTGACATCAAAGGCGGAGGCTCCCCGTGCCATGAAACGGTCTATGTGAAAGTGGCAGGCATGCTCAGCAAGGCCGTAGCGCCGGTCTTCATTCTTCCCGGCGATAACGAATGGAACGACTGCGTCGATCCGGACCCGATTCAGGCATGGTCCCATTGGAGAAAACACTTCATGCGGTTTGATCAACGCTGGCAGCATGACCTGCCTGTGTTTCGACAGTTGGAACGTGAAGAAAACTTTTCGTTTGTGAAGAACGGCGTCTTGTTTGTCGGACTGAATATTGTCGGCGGTCGCATTCACGACGCAGCCGAATGGAAGCAACGACACGGTGAGTGTCTGGACTGGGTGCGTCGTAACCTGAATCAGTTCGGCGATCACGTCAGCAGCCTCGTGATTTATGGGCATGCGAAACCGGCGGCGATGCACGCAGATTTCTTCGATCCCTTCAATGAAGACGCACAGAAGTTCAGTAAACCCATTCTCTACCTGCAGGGTGATGGTCATCGCTGGATTCACGATCGCCCGTTTGCCGCGAAGAATATTCTGCGAGTTCAGATCGATCAGGGTGGTATTGCGCCGCCAATCAAAGTCACGGTGACAGATCATCAGACCGAGCCATTTGTGTTTGATCGTCGAATCGTGGCGTCCGGTCAATGAGAATGATTCATGAAATCATGGCCTCTTTTTCGCTTGAGATGAAGTACACAACCGAATGAAGTACACAACCGAATGAGGGACACAACCGAATGAGGGACAACCCGGAAATTGCCTTCATTCGTTTGTCCTTCATTCGGTTGTTTCAACCATTTTTCCGACTCTGGCTGAAGCAGACTATCCTACCCCAATGGCTTAAAGAAAGAATTCAAATGCGATCGATATGCTGCTGGACCATGGTGATGCTACTGGCCGGTGCCTCAACGTATGCCGATCAACAACAGCCTGCGACCCCGTTTGTGCTCGGCTATGCCAGCAAGCTCAGCTGTGTGCCGGGTGAAGAGATTTCATTTCATCTGTCGAGCAGTGGAGTCACCGTTCGAATGCTCATCGAGCGGCAGGGCGGCACCAGCGAGACAGTGTTCGAAAAAACTGACATTGCCTGTGCCACCCAACCGATTCCCGATCGCGCCTCGTCGCATGGCTGCAACTGGCCCGCTGCTTTCACGATGACAATCCCCAACGACTGGAAGAGTGGATGCTACGTTGCCACTTTGATTCTGAAGCACGACGACAAGGAGACCCGCAGTCCTGTGCAGTTTGTCTTGCGCTCCGCTGAGCCGGGAAAGAACACAAAGATTCTGCTGCAGCTGTCAACCAATACTTACAACGCCTACACAAACTGGGGTGGCCATAGTCTGTATGCGTATCATGATCGCGACGGTTTGCAGGGACATCGCGTGTCGTTTGATCGCCCGCTACAGTCGCAATATTCGAATTGGGAACTGCCCTTCGTCAAATGGGCCGAGACCAACGGCTACGTGATCGACTATGCCGTCAACAGCGACCTGGAATTTCATCCGGAGATCCTGAAACAATATCGCCTCGTATTGAGTGTCGGCCACGACGAATACTGGTCCGCCCCGATGCGTGACAATCTTGAAAAGTACATCGCGGATGGCGGCAACGTCGCGTTCTTCAGCGGCAACACCTGCTGCTGGCAGGTGCGCAGCGAAGACAACGGACGTTCGCTGACCTGTTGGAAACAGTGGTACAACGTTGACCCGCTGTATCGCAAAGGCGATCAGAAACTGCTCAGCACGACCTGGAGTCATCATCTGGTCGAGCGACCGGAGAATCAGCTGACGGGCGTTGGATTTCTGTGGGGCGGCTACCATCGTAGCCACGGACAATTCATGGACGGTCCGGCGTCGTTCATCGTGCATCGCCCGGACCACTGGCTCTTCGAAGGCACGGACCTCAAACGCGACGATCGTTTCGGCGGCAACGACACGATCGTCGGTTACGAGTGCGACGGCTGCGAAATGACGTGGAAAGACGGAGTGCCGTCGCCAACGCATAGCGACGGCACGCCGAAGTCGTTCACGATCCTCGGTTCCTGCCCCGCGCAATGGGCACCCGATGACTGCTTGTGGTACGACCGTTTTCCCAAGGACCGCGTCGGTGCGGCCGTGCTGGGTATTTACACTCAGGGTGGTACGGTCGTCACGACGGGCTCGACCGACTGGGCTCACGGTCTTCGCGGCAACGATCCGGCGGTGGTAAAAATCACACGGAACGTGCTGGATCAGTTGTCGAAGTGAATGCGAATCGCCCGTCGGCGGAGCGACGGGTCTACAGTACACCTGTCGCTCCGCCGACAGGATTGCCTGTACATCCCCCTCGTTGCCAGGCTCCAGCCTGGGAACGAGTGTGAAGCAGTCTGCCCGTCAAACACCCCAACCCTTGCGATATTCCCGCCGCAGAAACTGATTCGCCGCATCGTGATTCGTAAACGCCAGTTTTGCGGCATCCCATTCCAGTTTCGTTTTTGTCAGATCTTCGCGAAGCTGTGAGCGGAGAGCCACATTCCCCAGCAGGATTGTTTCAGTCATCGGACCTGCCCAGTCGAAATTTGAACCCGCAGCCGGTCCGCCTTTGCAGGCGTCGATCCATTCCTGGTGATGTCCCGCCGATCGAGGCAGTTTCGTCGGTGGTGTGCCGTATTGCTTCGCCCGCTCGTCAGGATACATCCGCCAACTGTTCCAGTCGGACATCAGGATCGCATCGTCGTCGCCGATCAGCAGCAGTCCGTTCGTGCCCATCACATCACTGTCCCTGATGGCCGCTGGCCGTGCGGGTCTTAATCCACCGTCATACCAAACCAGTTTCACGGGAGCCATGTCGCCCCGCGCCGGAAAGTGAAACGTGATCATCGAACCGACGGGATAGGTTTCTGTGTTGACGCGCGTCGAAGAAGCCTCAACGCTGTTCGGCGCGCCCAGCTTGAGGGCGCGAAAAACCGGATCGAAGTAATGACAGGCGATATCGCCGAGTGCTCC
>JAYSPO010000063.1:0-11104 GCA_043722015.1 Candidatus Kuenenia sp.
TCATACTGCGGCAGTTCAGTGTCTTTCGTTGTCTCTGCAGAGGACGCTCGCGACAAGCGATGCTGGATGGTCACCGAGCCCGCGCCCAGGAGCACCACATAGTAGGGAATTTCAAGCGCTTCCAGACTCACAAACTGTGCGGCGACCATGAATCCTGCCAGTGACGCGATGGTCATCCGCGCCGAGTCCGCAAACCAGGCATCGGGATCATTTTTTGTAAGCTGCAACAGCAGCCAGCAGCGCCAGATGGCAGTCATGTAAAAACCCATGTACATCAGGATGCCGGGGATCCCGAGTTCTACCGCCGTCTGAACCCACAGACTGTGTGCTTCTTTGCCTGCCGGCCAGCCGAACTCGTGTGCGTGCAGCGGCCAGTGGTCCGGACCGACGCCCATGATCGGATCCCGGGCCAGCAAGGTCGCGCAGTCACGCCACAGATCGAGTCGGCTCTGCGCGGAGGCTTCGCGGACGCCGTTCTCACTGGCGAAGGTTTCGAAGAATCGTTCGCGCACCTGCGGCCCGGCCAACAGGACGGCCATCAGAAGTCCGCCGCCGAAGACTGTGTAGTGCAACGTGGTCTTGCGGATGATAAAGAACGAGACGACCGCAAAGATGACCGTTGCCAGCATGGCACCCCGGGAGAATGAAAACAGAATTGCGTGACCAATGAACGCGGCGCAGGCGGTGATCACAAAGCGTCGTACGTAGCTGGTCTCATAGAAGAACAGGAAAAATGCAACTCCCAGAGCGGTTACCAGACCGATCGCCATAGAGTTATTGTCGAGACCTGCGAAACCGATTTCCCACAGGTAGTTAAATCCGCCAAAATACCAGCGGTTCAGTTCGAAGGCGACATACCCCTGACAGCAGACAATCACCCATGCGAGTCTGCGCAGGTCCATGGCGGTACGAACGGTGGTGATGCCCACCAGAAACGGCAACAGAATCTTGGCCTGCTGCTCGACGAAGTACCACGCATGCGGTGGACTTTCCGCGCGGAACGACAGAAAAACGCTCCACAGCCAATAACCCACAAACAACAGCGTGATGCGCCGCGACGGACCCAGATTCCAGTTGCCGCAGCACCGCACAAACCAGTTGAGCAGCATGGCGGCGGCGACATAAAAACTGAATCGACCCTCGGCAATATGGCTGCTCCACAGGCTGTCCGGGCGCAGGATGGCCAGGGCGACGTAGACCAGAAACCCGTTGTACGGATTGATGCAGGACGTCGAGACGCCAATGGCTGTCAGTAGCCAGGTGAAAATGAGTCCTTTCACGCGGATTGACTCCTGGCATCGATGACAGCGGCTTGAACGCGAAAGTGGTGTTTGTCGAAGTGGGCTGCAGAGCAATTCATGGTTTGTGATGTCGGCAGGAAATGTCGGACGCCTGAACAGAGTGTCAGCGCGCACGGGATCGTATCCGTTGTTGCAAAGATGCAACATCTGCACCGATCGGGCAGCCCTGATGTGTTCATCGCGTTGCGGAAAGCCTGCTTTCGATGCCGCAGGAATCAACTGGGTGGAAGGGCCGGTTGGCGCAGATTCGTCGGGTTGTCCGGAATTTGAGGGTTGAGCACATGTCGCAGCCAGCCGTCATCCGCGAAGCGTGTCAACACCCAGATGAATGCCTCAAGCGGTTGCTGAAGTTCGTCGTCTGTCGGCGTGTCACCGTCGAGACGCTTGAAGCCCGTTGCGGTCAGCCGCACGGACCATCGCTCGCGCGGCGCGAACTGATTGATTCGATCCTGCACGCGGCGCGTCCATGTGAAACCGTACAGACTGCTGAACAATTCGCCAATTGCCTGCGTGCGCTGCGCTGTCGTGGTCGCGGTGCGAAGTCGCGTCAAGTGACAATCAAGATTTCGAAGGGCGATCCACATCGCCGTCAGCATCAGAATTGGGGCGAAAGCCGTGACGGGAAACTGAGCGGACTTATTGCCGGTCGTTGAAGCGAGAAGAAGCAGGATGGCGGACGAATAGACCAGTGCAACGCAGGTGGAACTCGTCCCCAGCAATGTTCCGGCGCTCATCACCAGCACCACGACAACGCCCACGGTCGCAGGCGCGTTGAGTTCTATGGGGGCTCGCCCGTGACTGCCGAATAACTGACTTAGCGCAGGCCATTGCAGGACGATCACCATCGGCAGCACGACGAACCAATGCCATGCAGCAATTCCAGGTCGGCGAGCCCCAAGTATTGTGACCAGCGGGGTAAGCAGCATCGTGGTCGCAAAATACGCGGCTGCCGACGTGACCGCAGCGCTCATTTGCAGCCGAGGTAATAACAGAGTCGCATGCAACAGTACGGCAAGCAATGCCCCAATCGTCCAGTTCCATGCCTGGCAGGCAGTCCAGACGCTTACCGTTGATCGGATACGAAGGGCCAGCCAAATGGCAGCTAATGCCGCAACAATCGATGTAAGTCCGATGAAGGTGAGCATTTTGATTCTGTTTTGGAGTGGTCTGGCGATTCAAGCTTCAATCAACTTTCGCATCTTGCGCTTGAATACGGCGGAATTCGACCGGTCATGGACTTGAATCGATTTTTTCCCGGATCGCAACATTTGAATAAGCAGGGGGTGGTTGTGGCAGTCCTGCGAATTCTCCGAAATACACGAATGTTACCTACAACATCGATCCGATGAATAAATGGGGTAAAGACCATTGCAACGCGATTGGCGATGGTTATGGCTGGATTGGTTAACTGGTCCGGTCAGGGTTGTTGTCGTGGCTGACAGCGTACCCATTCAACACGGTTCATTCCGTAGGGCGAAAGTCGATCCAACGCTGCTTCCGAGAGGAACCAGTTGCGATCGAAAGGGGGATTCAGATGAAATTCAGTCAGCCGCTTGTGCTGCTTCTGGGGAGCGTCCTGTCAGCATCCGGCATTGGTTGCTCAGCGATCTCTGCTGTCGTGAGCGATTCTCGCCCGGCAAATCGAGAGAATCGCGGTGATGCGGATCGGCTTGCAGCGATCGGACGTGTCTTTGAAAATCAGGGACATTACGACAAAGCTGAGGTCATGTACCGTAAGGCGCTCAGGAACCGTCCGCAGGATTCTGAGCTTCGCAGTCAGTTGCAGCAACTTGCAGAACGTCAGAGAGAACAGAAGTTCGGTCCGACGGAGACAGCAAACGCGATTGCCATCGCGGACATCGTCAGTCCTCCAAAGTCAGGCGTTCGGTCGGTTCACAAAACGGTGAATGCGACGCCAGAAACGCCACCTTCACCGGAATCCCATCGGACGGCTTCTGTCGAAGTTCCGACAAATGTGCAGCAGTCTCCGACGCTCGCGCCGGAGCTGGAGGCAGATCCTGTGGTGCAGATTGCTGCGAGCAGGCCAGACGCAACTCCACAAATCAAGTTGACGTCCGGAGAAAAGCAGGGATGGCGAAGCAGTCAGCAGCATGCAATTAACAGCGATGATATTCTGGTTGCTTTGGACCAGCCGGACGACCATGTCGATATGCTCCTGGAAGCAATGAACTGCGGAGATGGTGTTGAAGCCAGGTCGCTGGCAGCAACGCTGCTGGGTGACTGCGATCCGGGCAACACACGGGTCCACGACGCATTGGTTCAGCATCAGGGTATCCAGTCTGATCCCGAAGTGTTGATCGCAATTTGTGATTCACAGATTGAACGTAATGAAGCGGATCAACAGACGGCGAATTGCCTGCTTTGCCTGTGTGCCGGTTCCGGCAGCGAAATACAGATTCAGGCTGCGTCGCAGTTGAGAAACTTTGTCGGGACGGCACAGGAATTGTCCTGTCGGACTGCTTTGAATGAACTGTTGGGAAGTGCAGAACCAAACGTCCGAGCGACCGCAGCGATCACGCTGGGGGACTTCGCTTCGCTTGAAAGCAGCACGCTCACTCGACTTCAGGAACTGGCCGATGCTGATGCCGATCCGAATGTGCGTGAAGCCGCTCAATCTGCTTTGACCCGCCAGAAGTCGGAACCATTGCAGGACGTTCCGACACTCAGCCTGACATCAGAATGGTAGTTTGTCTCTGCGTGTGCGAGACACCAATCGAATTCTGCAGATTTCTGCACACATGGCTTTCGGATCAGATGACGACAGTACGGAGACTGACCAACATGATCAAGAAACTTTCACTTGCCGGCCTCGCCCTGATGCTGTTTTCTGCAGCAGGCTGCAATTCAATCTCGGACATGTGTCTTGAACAGGAAATGGCGTGCCGCAACCATGTTCTGGCCATCAAAGCCTGGGGAGTCTGGTCGTGGTGCTACGACGACCTGGATTATCCCTTTGATTTTGCCAAGGGCTTTCGAGCCGGATACGAAAATATCCTGGCTGGCGGTAAGGGCTGTCAGCCAACACTTCCGCCTCGTCTGTACTGGAAGGTGTGTTACCAGAATCCTCAGGGGCAGTGCAAAATTCAGTCGTGGTTCGACGGATACTCGCACGGAGCGCTCGCCGCTCAGCAGGATGGTTACGGCAACATGCAGACAATTCCGTTGTCCTCGACGGCACGGCAGAATTTCCTGAACTCTCAGATTCCTGCGTCGAATGCGTGCTTTGCAGAACTTGGAGAGCCGATCGCTCCCGGCGAGGACGACTTGCTTGAAATGCCGGGTCCCGTCCAGGACGGTGACGTGTTGCACGACGGCCCACTGATCGAAAACCAGGATCCTGCCACAATTGAACTGGCTCCTCGTCCGTACGACGAAAAGTAAACCGTGATCTCAACCGGTTGGCTGAGTGAACATAAAACGGAAAATTCCATCGTCCTCATTTCTTAAAAACGTTCGTCAGAACCTGATGCAGTCAAGCTGTTGAAGCTGCCGCTTCGGGCTCACGGAGGATGCTCAAATGTCGAAGAGTTTGTCAGTCACCGATGCTCAGCGTCAAACCCTGATTTCGGGAACAGTGGGCGTGGCGATGCCGTTCGTCGCACTGGCGATGGTCAGCTCGTTCCTGACGGGATGCAACACCATCAGTTCCATCCCCGTTTCGCGAGTGCCGAGGGAAATACTTGCAGCGGAGCGGAAGGACGATTTCATCGACATCTCGTTGCTCAGACTGCGACAGGATCCGCCGGAAGTCTATCTTCTTGGGCCTGGCGACGTGTTGGGTGTGTATATCAAGGGCGTTCTCGGTAACGAAGAGGAACTGCCTCCGGTTCACTTTCCGGAAGACTCAAATCGGGCACCAGCCATCGGATATCCGGTTCCCGTCCGTGAGGACGGAACACTCGCACTGCCGATCGTTGATCCGATCAAGGTCGAAGGCATGTCGCTGGTTGAAGCCACAACGGCTGTGCGTAACGCCTACACGTATCCTCGTGTGATCGTCAAAGAGGGCGAAGAACAAATCATCGTGACGCTGATTCAGCAGCGTAAGATTCGCGTGCAGGTGATTCGTGAAGAAGGCGGAGGATCAAATGGCGTCACCAAACGCGGTACAGGCCATGTCGTTGACCTGCCAATCTACGAAAATGACCTGCTGCACGCTCTGAGCGAAACCGGTGGTATGCCGGGAACGGACGCGAAGAACGAAGTGATGATCTACCGTGGGATGTATGATGAGGGAATGAGTGCCGATGTGATTCTGGATGATCTGTGTCATTCGCAGTGTCAGGATCAGTGCGTTGACCCTTGCTTCTGCGACGAACGTCCGGTCCCTGACCCACCGTATGTGACTCGCATCCCGCTGCGATACAATCCCGCAAATCCTCCGACATTCACCAAAGACGATATCATCCTGCACGAAGGCGACATCGTCATCATCCGCAGTCGTGATACAGAGACTTTCATCACGGCAGGTTTGCTGGGTGGTGGCGAGCATCCTCTGCCGCGAGACAAGGACCTGGACGTCATTGGTGCCATTGCACTGGCCCATGGGCAACTGGGAAGTACCGGAACAGGTATCAATGCGATTGGCAACGGTGGCGGTGGTGGTGGCGGTGGTGGCGGTGGTGGCGGTGGACGTCAGCAAGCCTGCCCGGCTTCAGATGTCATCATCGTCCGGGAATTGCCTTGTGGCAGCTCAATCGCGATGCGAGTCGATCTGAACAAGGCCCTGCAGGATCCATCGCAGCGAATCCTGATCAAACCGAACGACGTCGTCATTCTGAAGTACAAGGTCTCGGAGGAAATAGGAAACGTGCTGATCAACATGTTCCAGATCAACTACCTTCTGGGCGGCGGCCTCGGTGGCGGTGGCAGGTGATCGTAGTATGACTTGACAATTCAGACCTGAAGCCCGGCTCTCCCATGAGCCGGGCTTTTTTGGTTTGATGTTTTCACGGTCCCGGAGCTACATGACCGATTTGGCAGTGACCACATCCGGTATTTTCGGTACGACGGGAAGAAACATCCGGATCGTACCACCACAATTTGCGGCAAATTCTTTTTGTCGTAATCCGGATGAGCTAAGTTTCTGAGTTCGGCGACCTCGCGTTCGTCGGAAGATTTCCCACTCTTCCGGAGTTTCGCAGAAGATGACTCTGCAATCTGACCCCACCAATTCCGCAGGAACTTTCGACATGCGGGCGGCACTGATCATCGCCGCAATTCTGTCCGTTGGTCTTGGAACGATGACGACCAACTGCGCAGACCCCGATTTGTGGGGACATGTCCAGTACGGTCGCGAAGTGCTGCGCGACGGGACACTGCCACAGACCACGACATGGTCATTCGCGGCCAATGATGCTCAATGGGTTAATCATGAGAACATTGCAGAACTACTGCTGGCATGGACCGTTGATACGTTCGGAGTGCTCGGTCTGCCCGCGATAAAGCTGATCCTGGCGGTCGTCATTGTGGGACTGATGATATGGGCCGCGCGCCGTGCAGCATGTGGTTGGCTGACGATCGGGATCACTGTCCTGCTTGTGACAGGCAACCTGCAGTTCCACTGGCATTTTCGGCCGCAGATTCTGAGCTACGTAAGTCTGGCTGCCATGCTTACCATCTGGCAGCGTGCGTTGCATTGTCCGGATGCCTCATTTGCCGCCGCCGATCTTCGCATCCTTGGACGTCAGATGCGAAGTCTCTGGCTGCTTCCGCCATTGCTTTGCTTCTGGGCCAATTCACATGGTGGATTCGCTGCGGGCGTAGCCATTTTGATCGCGTTTCATGGCATGGTATCACTCCAGTTGTTGCTGGCATTTGGTCGACAAGCCGCTGGACAGGTCGTGCAGCTGGTGATAGTGACGATAGCGTCAGTGGCGGCGACTTTGGTCAACCCGTACGGCCTGACACTGTGGAAATTCATGTTCGCCGCTCTGGAGCTGCCTCGTCCTGAAATCGCTGACTGGGGACCACTGGAACTCTGGACATTCGAATCGATTCGCTTCTGGATGCTCCTCATCACGGTCGTCGGCGGATTCACGTTTGCGCTGCGACAGCATCGTCGCACAATTCTGACCTCGCAGTTCCTGCCACAGGCGATCCTGTTGATTCTGCTCCTGTGGCAAGGCATTTCCCATTGCCGCCATTTGTCGATCGTGGCGATCGTTTGTGGATTCTTTGTGCCAGTTGTGTTGCATCGACTGATAGATTTTTCCGCCGCCGGATTTCAGCGGCGTGCAGCCGACCTTGTGAATGCAAGCGCAGCAACTCCTGGACGAAATCGGCTGATGGTATCGGGTGTCCTCATTGCGATCCTGATCTTCAATGTCCTGCGGCTGGCTCCACAGATGACCGATGTGCCAGTCGATCGCGCTGAGTTTCCTGTTGCCGCGATGCAGTACATGCACGATCACAACCTGCACGGCAGAGTCGTGGTGACATTCAACTGGGCTCAATATGCCATAGGATGTTTCGCAGAGGAACATGACCCCGCGAGACAATCGCTGGTTGCCGTAGACGGACGATTCGAAACATGTTATCCCCGTGAAATCACTGACATCTATTTCGATTTCTGGCTTGGTACGAACGACCCGAAGCAGCGGTATCGCAGTCCGCAGGCGCCGGCCTTCGACCCTGCAAGAGCTCTCGAGTTTCACGCTCCGGATCTGGTCCTGCTTTCTCGGGAACAAGGCCCCTCGGTCCGGGAAATGCAGCGACATACCGACAACTGGGTGTTGTTGTATCAGGATTCCGTGGCACAGCTTTGGGGACGCCAATCAATTTACAATGTGCCCACGTCTTCGCAGTTTCTTGCCGCATCGCAGCGACACATCACCGATGACGCTCAGACCGGCAGCGTGTCCTGGCCAGCGGTCCCTGCTGTGCGAATTCGCCACCAGCAGTTGGCGTCAAATCTCGACTGACTGGCCAACGACACCAGCGATTTAGAGCTATTTCGAGGGAAACATGGCCACTCGGGGTTCAATTCTCAATCCCTCAAATCATCCGATTCCGGGACAAACTGTTTCGCCCGACCGTCCCCGGTGGCTACGCTACGCGGCCCGGTGCGTTTCCGGCAGCGGCGGAGTGGCTTTTTCGTTTGCTGCCTCAATGTCGTTGTTTGAACAAAGCATACGCTTGAATTGTTGACCCCATGACGAGTTCCATGCCAGCCTGGACACCAGGCAATGGCCTTCATTTTCAGCTCCTGTCGCAAAGTGCCCGCGCGCGACGAGGCAGGTTTGTGACAGCGCACGGTGTCGTGGAAACACCCTCATTCATGCCGGTCGGAACGCAGGCGACAGTCAAGTGCGTGATGCCCGATCAGGTGGCCGCCACGGGCGCTCAGGTCGTGCTGGCTAACACGTATCACCTGGGAATTCTGGATCGCACGCAGGTTGTCGAACGCCTCGGCGGACTGCATTCCATGATGCGATGGAATCAAACGATCCTCACCGATTCGGGCGGGTTCCAGGTCTTCAGCCTGCCGGATCGTGAGATCACCGAAGAAGGTGTCAGCTTTCAGTTTCGATCCGGGAAGAAGGACGGCGACACAACTCCCATGACGTTGTCTCCCGAAAGCGCGATGGATATTCAGCGGCGACTGGGGGCGGACATTGTGATGGCGTTTGACGAATGCGTCGATCATCGCATGCCGCCGAAGTATATGTCGGAATCTCTTGATCGCACTTACCGCTGGCTAAAGCGCTGTGCAGCCGCGCCACTGCAGGAACATCAGCATCTGTTTGGTATCATTCAGGGCGGAATGGAACTGGATCTGCGTGCGAAAGCC
The DNA here is from genome assembly GCA_043722015.1 of Candidatus Kuenenia sp. GTDB lineage: Bacteria > Planctomycetota > Planctomycetia > Planctomycetales > Planctomycetaceae > SXXK01. The sequence goes on from JAYSPO010000063.1 coordinate 9,115, forward strand.
GTGCGACAGGTCACGTCACTCAGTCTGCCCGGTTACGCAATCGGCGGCGTATCGGTTGGCGAAGGCCATGACGCGATGGTCCGGATCGTGCGCCATACGGCCCCACTGATGCCGTCCGATCAGGTTCGTTATCTGATGGGTGTTGGTCTGCCGGAGGACATTGTCGCAGCCGTCGAATGCGGCATGGATATTTTTGACTGTATTATCCCCACGCGCTACGCCCGGGAAGGAACCGTCTTTACGTGGGACGGCAAGATGCGACTGCAGGACAAGAAGTTTCGCAAGGACCGCTATCCGATCGATACATCCTGCGAGTGTCCCAGCTGTGCGGGCGGATTCAGCCGAGCCTACCTGCGGCATCTGCTGTTCGCGGATGAACCGCTGTATGGCACGCTCGCGACGCTCCATAATCTGCACTTTTATCAGGATCTGATGCGTGCGATTCGCAAGGCCATCGAAGACAACCGCTTCGCCGCATGGTCAGCCACATTCCTCGAACGCCACCTGCCAAAAAGTTCGGGCAACTCAGATGACTGACAGAATTTTCCGTAGCTGAATTCGCAAGAATTCAGACGTCCCCTGAATTCTTGCGAATTCAGCTACGGCAACGCATGCGACGAAAGAGGCACGAAACTCAACGGAGGAATACATGGCTCGTGTCTGGACAACGATCGGATTGCTGATCCTCAGTAACATCTTCATGACGTTCGCATGGTACGGACATCTGAAAGATTTGAAGGACCGACCATGGCTGGTGGCTGCACTTGTGAGTTGGTGTATTGCGTTTTTCGAATACATGATTCAGGTTCCCGCCAATCGCATCGGCAATGAGGTGATGAACCTGGGGCAGCTCAAGATTCTTCAGGAAGTGATCGCCCTGACCGTATTTATTCCGTTCGTCCTGCTGTATTCCAAAGAAAAGCTGACGCTCGATTATCTCTGGGCCAGTCTGTGCCTGCTCGGAGCCGCCTTCTTCGTGTTCCGTTCAAAGCTGATGGGAGGTTGAACGACATGTGGTGTCCGGCTCCTGCCGCTCGCCCTCGACACGTCGGCATGAACGAACGAGTTCCAGGCATCAAACAGCGGCGGAAAGTCATCGCAAATAAGGGTCCACGAAAAGCACGAAATACACGAATGGACTCACTGGAAATGAAATAGTTTTGTGAGAACACTCATCGACACTGATCGATCCTCATCGGACACTGTCGGGCACGCTGCTGATCGCGACTTCTTTGTGCTCTTTGCGTTCTCTCGCGGCAAACTCGCCGTCGATACACGCTTCTCACTGAACGTCGTCCGGAGTCGGATACTTGTTTTTCGGGTCATCAGGGGGAACGGGTTTCAGGAGCTTCACGATGGCGTTTAGCCGGATCTTGTCCACGCTCGAACAATTGTCGTTTTCTAATGCCGCCTGAACAAGCGTCGCCACATACGCTCCTTTTCGATCTTTCACGGAGACGTCGGCTCCGTGTTCCATCAATACCAAAGCTGCGTCGAACTTCCGGGCTGTAATTGCGCGAATCAGGATTGGGGGATCTTCATCCGGAACATTGACGGTTGCACCTTTACAGATCAACAACCGAACCTTAACCGCGGAATCCTCCGAAGCTTCCGCGATTGCCCAATTGAGCGGACGTGGATCACTCCCAAGGGAGCTGAGATTAGGGTCGTCTGTACTACTAACGATCAGAATGTTCGCGTGGCGCGCAGAAATTCGGTTGCAGTCCAAGAGGAGGCTCAGGGACCGCAAGAGGCAAAATACAAATCGCATTCTTAACCACGGAGGGCACGGAGATCACGGAGGGAATCGCAGAAAGAATACGGTCAGTATGAAATCAAGAAATCAATCTTTTAGCCCCGTCATCGAGCCTCTGGTGCTCCGCACTACTAACAATTAAATACTTGATTTCTCGCGACGATTTCCAGGGCTCCGTTTGCAGAAGTCAGCTCTGGTGTGGCAGAAACATTTATTGCAGAAAAATACAAAGCA
>JAYSPO010000064.1:0-1101 GCA_043722015.1 Candidatus Kuenenia sp.
ACGGCAAGCAGAACGGGCATCAGTATCATGGCGTCATCCCAGAAGAGAGGCAATTCAAGCGGCAGCATCGTAACGAGAACGGCCTGGCGACGACAAGCGGAGCCCTCTGGCAGCGGCATCGACAGATTTCCGAGTGTCCACAATCACCTTGTGGAGGAAGTCATTTTCTTCTCTGTGATCAGGCCGATGGGAATGTGCGGATGTCATTGATCTGAATCTTCCAATCGCGGTTGAAGCACAGGGAATTAGCGAAACGCGACGAATCGTCTCATGCATATTACAAAAAATGCAAATCAACGTCAGAAATAATGTAGCCGTCTCGCTCCGTCGAGACGATGCCTTGGTCTCTCAAGTTCGCCACCGGAAATCGTGATTCCGGATAAAGCCGTGCAAAGGCGTGCGAACGGGGATGCCAGTTTAGTGTGCGAACGTCGAACCGGAAGGCTCATCTCGGCGGAGCGAGATGGCTACATTTCACCGCGCCAGGCCACCGGAAGAGTGGCCTCAAGGTCGAAGTCGGGCCAGTTTCTCTGAATCCATAAGGCGGCGTTATGCATGGTGTGAAAGCGGCGGTTCGGCGGTTGGGCTTAATTCGTGCGTGACAAAACTCCTGTAAGAGACAGTCCACCGCTTGCGGGAGCAGGAGGATTGTGGACAATAACTTCAAGGGCAATTCCGTCATGGGAGGCAATGTTCAGGATCGAAAAAAGGCGGGCAGGGAAACTGATGAGTGACGATCAAACGGAATCGAGTCCGACGGCGGCAGCAGCTCCAATGCCAGCCATCAAAGTCGGCTTTCGGCCACTGCGCGTCTGGCCTGCGGCGATGTTGCTTGCCGGGATGGTGATCGCCCGCTTGTTGCCCCGCTTGATCGAAGACGGGCCAGCGAACCTATGGATGTCGGCCGCGTTTGGACCTGCTGCCTGTGGTGTCCTGATTATGCTGTGGTGGCTGATACTCAGCCGAGCCTCATGGCTGGAACGACTCGTGGGGATTGTGGGGATTGCCGGGACAGCAGCGGCCACGCTCGCGACTGTGCATAAGTCGATGCTTGGGCCTGGAGTGACCGTGCTGACGATTCCGATAGGCACTGCGGCGTTC
>JAYSPO010000065.1:0-2382 GCA_043722015.1 Candidatus Kuenenia sp.
TGAAATTTGTCACCCGTCCATTGCGGTCTGTGCGGCTGGTGACATCGCCCGCCGCATTGTAGCCGAAGGATTCTACTTTGCTGAGTGCATTCGTCTCGGACGTGACACGATTCAGGCCGTCGTAGGGGAATCACAAATGGGGACATTCTACTTTTCGCCCAGCGAGCCAGAGCGGCTGCCGTTCCTGGAATTTCTTTTCAACGGTTGCCGCTTCTGGTTTGGCCCGAGCAAATGGACAGTCCATCGAGGGGAAAAACCTTTCAGGAACCGAAAACACATTGCATTGAACCCAAACGCTGCTGACGATCGTGTTGCACGTCATGTGACCGCTTTGGTTATTCTGGCCGTGGAAGCGGATCTTCAGCGAGTCCGTTGAACTACTACCGCGAATACGACATCCAGCTTCCCGCAACCTCAGGACGAGGAAAACTTTGCATCGTGCTGGGCAATGGTGGCGAATCCTTCGTCACCGGAAACCGCCACAAGAAGTCGCTCATGTTTGCTGGGAATCCGACTTGCAAGTTCCGTCAATTGGCCGACAATGACTCGGTCAGGTCTTCTGATTTCCTTTTCCCGTGAGATAGTGGAATTCGTTCTCAAACCCCTGGAGTGGTCGCATGTCGGTCGTCAATAGCACTCACATCTGGATCGATGACCGGGGTGTGGCATGGATTGGTCAGACCAATTTGAAGGTGATTGAAATCGCACTGGAACGGCTTGCCCACGGTTCGAGCGTTGAAGAAATCGTAGATCAGCACAAAGGACTGATCGCTCTTGCTCAGGTCCACGCGGCTCTTGCCCACTACTATGATTATCAGGACGAATTCGATACCGAAATCGAAAAGCAACTCATGCGTGCGGATCAGATTCGGTTACAAAACCTTGACAGTCCCGGACGCATCAAGCTGAAGCAACTCGGACGAATTCGATGACGATTTCGTTCTACATGGATGTTCATGTCCGCCGAGCCATCACCCAGGAACTTCGGCGCGCAGGCGTGGATGTGCTGACTGCTCAGGAAGACGGATGCGGCGAACTCAGCGACCCTCTACTGCTCGATCGTGCCACCAGTCTCGGCCGTATCTTGTTTTCAATGGACGATGATCTGTTGACGGAAGCGACTCGTCGACAGACGGAAGAACTCCTGTTTGCCGGCGTGATCTATGCCCATCAGCTCCGGATCACTATCGGTCAGGCCGTACGTGATCTGAGACTGATTGCTGAAGTGTATGAACCTGCGGACATTGCAAATCGCGTTGAGTTCTTGCCTTTGTAAAGGCGGTTCCAGCAGTTTCTTCTGCTGTTGAATGATTCAGAACAACCTGGATATCGCGAACACCCGGATCGTGTCGGAATTCCCCCCCAGCCGGTTTGCGATGCGTGCGACGATGTGGCGGACAACGAAGCATCGACAAGCCCCACAGGTGTCATAAACTTGATGCCGAGCCAGGCCCGTTTCCTGGCCCTGCCAGCGAGTGTCTGAATCCGGTTCCATCGACCATTCCGGTGCAAGATTCTTCCGCGTCATTAGCAACTCAGGACTATCCGTCCTGCGTCACCAAAACAAACGTCCATAACTCGCATCCATCGCATTCACCAACCCGACAAACGAACCTTCGCTAGCTGCGTCAGGTCACGACCGACGCGAGAAACGGGCGTTCGCTTCACTGCTCCGGTCCGACACGCCGGAGCAGCCAACAATTTGATTTGCGAGGGCTCGTTTCGCCCTCAAATGGCGAGGTCAAAATGAGCACAGTTGCCTGTTGCGGAAGCTGCAAAGTCATCGCGACTGCAGCGTGCCTCGGCTTCAGCTCAAACGACTCAGGAGGGCGTGTCCTGAGCGAATAACCGATTTCCGGGAGTGTGCAGGTTGCGAATTGCAACACCGACGTTGCTGATTGCGTGAAGTGCGCAGAGTTTCTGAACGAACGGGCAGATTTATGCAAGCGATTATTCCTGGCTCGTTGCGATGCAGTTCAGAGACACCTCTGCATTTTCGGAGTCCTGGATTTATCCTGCAGTTCAGTGTCGGGTTCGCCTGAGCCATCAACTAAGCACCTCAGCAGAAGTCGTTTGGCATAATATCGTTTAACCGCGCGGGCAACGCCCGACGATTGGCAGCGAAGCGCGGCCCGATGGGCACGCGGTTAAACGAAGGAACTTCTGCACTGGTGCTTACCGGCAGTTCGACGGTCGTCTGGATCTCCAGCTGGCGAATGTCCCGCATGCAAAAGTAATGCTGACTGCACGGAGCGTTGGAGGACGGCGATAAAGCCACAAAACACAAGTGTTGAAGTCTTTTGTGCCATTCATTTCTCTGCAAAGAATGCAAGATGCAGAATGCCGACATTTTTCTGCTATCAATTTTTCTGCTTTTTATTT
>JAYSPO010000066.1:0-2527 GCA_043722015.1 Candidatus Kuenenia sp.
GGCTCTTCTTTCCACTGCTGGCCGCAGTCTGGCTGGCGGCCGCAGGGGGCGTCGCGTGGTGGCTGGAATCGAATCTCAGTGTCGCGCGACGGATGGTGGGCACAGGAGAGACCGCTCAGAAGCGCACATGGGGACAACAGCTCGTTGCGACGATGCTGGCCGCAGCAGTCGTCTCTTCATTATTTCAGTTCAACGCCGACAACAAACTGGAACTTTTGTCGAAAGCCGAGCTGTTCCGCACGTCACTTTTCGGCGACCGGACTTCGATCGTGGCAGCCGCAGACAGGATTGCGGATGCGTGCGTCGCAGATACAGCCGATCAGAATGTTCCACGTGACACCGAACCAACTCAAATTGACATGAACTCTATCACCCCCGAAGCACTTCTCGCGGCAGCGCAGAGCATGGTGAATTCCGAAAGGCAACGTGCTGCTGCACAGCAATCAGGATCACTCTCCCCGCATGAACGCCTCCGCATTCCGATGGTCATTTATGTCTACGGAGAGCCAGCGCTGCTGTTTCATCTCAACCAGACCGGGGTCATCGTAGCGCCCGTAAGTCATCTCAATCTTCGCGATTCAGGCGACAGGCCGCCAGCGGTCCCGACGTTCGTGGTGTTCGGCCCAAATGCCAAACGAACGGAAGGATTCTGGGAAGAGCTGATGCAGAATTCACAGCACTTTCGACCGGTGGCCAAAATCAATTACAGTCCCGGCGAAGTCACGCTGCGGGATATGTTCGATCCCGGATGGCTCAAAGAACACCCGGAAGCAGCTGTCCAGACGCTGGAAGTCCATCGCGTTGAATGATGGGATCGGATGTTAACCGGTGCGAAACATACCAATGGGACTCGATGCGAGTCCGATTGGGCAATTGCCATTCACGCGCCGTGGTCCCGACCCTCTTAATCTTAATCCTACTCTCGCGTGCTCCGGATCGATTATGATTAAGATTAAGAGTAGGATTAAGATTCTTTAGTACTCCCGTCGTTGGCGCGAGCTGGGAATCTGCATCTGCTTGCGGTACTTGGTGATCGTACGACGGGCCAGCTTGATACCGTCGGCGGCGAGCGCATCGACCAGCGCGTCATCGCTCAACGGGTCCTTTTTATCCTCGCGGTCGATCAGTTCCTGCAGTTTGATGCGAATCGTATCCCATGCGACTTCTTCGCCGTCGGTTGTCTGAGTTCCACCGCCGAAGAATCGCTTGAGCGGAAACAAGCCACGATGTGTCTGAATCCACTTCTCGTCCACTGCTCGAGACACCGTCGTGACATGCACACCAACGCGATCGGCGATCTGCTGCATCTTCAACGGATGGATGAACTCCGGTCCCTTGTCGAGGAACTCGTGCTGGTGATCGACGATTTCCTGAGCAACTTTGCGAAGCGTGGTGTAACGCTGTTCAATTGATTCGATGAGCCAGCGAGCGGACTCAATCTTGCGTCTGATCCAGTCTCGCGTTTCCTGCGTCGGATTTTCCTTCAGCATCTTTTGATACCGAGGACTGATTCGCAGTTCCGGTACATATTCGTCCAGCAGCTTTACGATGTAGCGACCGGACTCATCTTCTTCGATCGCAAGATCGGGAGTTACGCGTTGCACATGCCGGTGCTCGAACCCCCGACCGGGATACGGATTGAGCGACTGGATTTGTTCGATCCCGACCTTGATCAGGTCGATCGAATATCCGGTTGCTTTCTGAATCACCGGCAACCGGTTGAAGGCAATGTCTTCCAGATGCTCACGAATCAGCACTTCAACGACTTCGTGAAAAGGCAAATGCTCATCGACCTGCAGCAACAACATCTCCCGATGATCGCGGGCACCGACACCGGGAGGGTCAAGATGTTGAATCAACTTCAGCACTTCCTCCGCCTGCTCCATGGAAATGCTTTGATCGTACAAGCGGTTGAACTGCTGGGCGATCTCCGGCAGCATGCTCTGCATCCGTCCATTGTGATCCAGATGCTGAATGAGGTATTCACCAAATTCCCGCATGGCATGATCGATGCTGAAAAACGAAAATTGTTCCAGCAGGTATTCCTGAAGTGACTGTGGGCGCGCCACCATGTTGGACATCATGTCATTCTGACGGTCCATGTCGTCGCTCATCTGATTCGACGATGGTCGAGATCCACCAAAACCGACATTGTCTTCCGACCAGTCAGCGGAAATCTCGAGTAGGCGTTCGAAGTCGGATTCGTTGTTTTCTTCTTTGCCAGCCACCAGTTCGCGATTCTCGACGTCCTTTTTCAGCTCGCGAAGTTCACGCGGATCATCGGATGGAATTGAATAGTCTGTCGCGTCGGGCTCCGGTATAGGGACGTCTTTTTCTTTTTCGACACGCTCAAGGGTGACGTTTTCGACGAGTTCCTGCTCAATCCGCTCGTTGAGCGCCATCATGTTCAGCTGCAGGATTTCCATGGACTGGATCATCCGCGGAGCCAGCTTCATTTGCTGGCTCATTTTCATTTGCTGAGAGATGTTCAAATGCATGATTGCGACCGGGAGTCTTGAAAAATCAA
>JAYSPO010000067.1:0-3378 GCA_043722015.1 Candidatus Kuenenia sp.
CCGTGTCGCCGAATCAACCACCAGAGCCGAATGCAGATGAAAACCGCGTCGATGTTTGGCCGTCAGTGGCCCCAGTCCTTTTCGTTTGCACTTATAGCCTTTACTCTATGAACCACTTGAACAATAGTCGCCCGCAGCTTTCCTGTGTTTTGATTTTGATCGCAATGACTGGCCTCCGCGCAACGCATGCCGAAGAGGTCGGCGATCGATGGGGCACAGAAGAACGCGAACGCGAGTACTATCCGATCGTCAACATCCCGCTGCCTCCGGACACGGTGGTCGAGGCCGGCGCTTTCGCGGTGCTGCCAGACAAACGAGTGGCCGTGGGAACTCGTCATGGTGAAATCTATCTGATGGACGGCCTTGACGATCCGAAACCCAATCCGACGTATCATTTGTTTGCATCGGGGCTGGATGAGATCTTCGGTCTCACGTGGAAAGACGATGCGTTCTACGTCACGCAAAGCTGCGAGCTGACTCGGATCAGCGACACGGACAACGATGGCAAAGCGGACCGCTTTGAGACAATCTCGGATGCCTGGGGCTATGCGAATTATCATGAATACGCATTCGGCTCGGACTTCGATTCGAAGGGCAACCAGTTTGTAAGTCTTGGGCTTTCCGAATCGTACAACTCGTGGGCCCTGTTTCGTGGATTCGTGATGAAAGTCGCTCCCGACGGAAAGACGACGGCCTTCGCCAGCGGACTCCGCAGTCCCGGCGGCATTGGATTCGATGAACACGGTTCGCTGTTCTATGTGGAGAGTCAGGGGCCGTGGAATTGTTCTTGCAGTCTGAAGGCTGTTTCGGAGAAAAGCTTTCACGGTCATCCGGCCAGCTTCGAATGGTACAAGAACGCCCCGGAGCTCGGTGATGTCCCGGAGATGCCGAAATCGGGGACTAGGATTGTGACGGAAAAAGAACGCGTGAAACAACTCGTCCCATACGCCGTTGTTTTTCCCTACATCCGCATGGGCCGATCGATCACGGCGTTCAGCGTGAATCAGACCGAGGGAAAATTCGGGCCGTTTGATGGCCAGATGTTTCTGGGAGATTACACCCTTTCGATCCTGATGCGTGCGACGACCGAACAAGTGAACGGCGTGTGGCAGGGAGCCTGCTATCCGTTTCGCGAAGGTCTTTCCACCGGAATTCTGAACGTCAAGTTCACGCCCGGCGGCAACTTAATCGCCGGCGGTACAAATCGTGGATGGCCCGTGCGGGGTATCAAGCCGTTTGCTCTGGAGCGCCTGCAGTGGAGCGGCAGGATGCCGTTCGAGATCAATCGCATCACGATCGAACCGGACGGCTTCAAAGTGACGTTCACGAAGCCCGTGGATCACATCACGGGAAGCTCTCCGGCGTCGTACGGTCTTTCGACGTTCACTCATCCGTATCATGGTGGCTACGGCGGCCCGGAGGTCGAACAGACCAAGCCTCCCGTAAAATCCGTTTCACTGGCCGAAGACGGAATGTCGGCGAAGATCGTGCTTGACAAACTGACGAAAGGCTTTGTCTACGAGTTCGATCTCAACCCACTGCGTTCCCGCGACAACGACGAACTGCTTCATCGCCATGCGTATTACACAGTGAATGAGATCCCAAAGTAGCCGTCTCGCTCCGTCGAGACGAGCAATTAAGATTTGCACGTGGCTCAGTCTGCGCCGTGGTCATGCGTTTGAACATTGCAAAGATCGGCTCCAACAATTCGGGCCGCTGATCAGGGCTCATCTCGACGGAGCGAGATGGCTACAATTCGATTGCCCGAGAAACGACCTGCGGCTGTCGAGCCCACAGTTTCCATTGCACCTTAACAACACTTCTTCTTACCGAGAACTTCCAAATGTCGGCAACCGTACGGTCCTCAAGTTCCCCATTTCTGTTCGCGCTCTGTGGAAGTGTTTTGTTCACATCGGCGATGAACGCAGGCTCATTGAATGCCGGCGAACATCCCGTCCCCGAAAGTCCGCTGTGGCTGACGTATGCCGGCGAGTCCGGACCCGGAGTCGGCAAACACATTGTCCTGATCGCCGCCGACCAGGAATACCGCAGCGAGTACTCCATGCCGATGCTGGCGAGACTTCTGGCGAAGCATCATGGATTTCACTGCACCGTGCTGTTCAGTCTGAACAAAGATAACGACGTCGACCCGACGCAGAAGATTCGCTGGGAAGACAAGACCGTCACTCACAACATTCCCGGCCTGGAGCATCTTGAAAAATGTGACATGGTGATTCTGTTCAGTCGACTCCTTTCGCTGCCGCCCGAGCAACTGCAGCATGTCTACAACTATCTCGATTCGGGAAAGCCGATCATCGGCATCCGCACGGCCAACCACGGTTTCATTGAGTTCGATTACAAGAAGGACGGCAGGAAGATCGACTTTGGCGAAGCCGTACTCGGCGGCTCCTTCCGAAGTCATCATGGCCGTTGGCAACAGGATTCGACTCGCGGCATCATCGTCGAGGAGAACAAGGATCATCCTGTCCTCAAAGGCGTCACCGACATCTGGGGCACGTCGGACGTTTATCGCACGTTCAAAGAAGGCGGTCATCTTCCTGAAGACTGCCTTCCGCTCGTCAACGGCCAGCCGCTCACGGGCCGCAACCACGACGACGCAATTAACCCGGAACTGATTCCGTTACCCGTCGCCTGGGTGAAAACATGGACCGGCAACACCGGCCACACTTCTCGTGTCTTCAACATGACGATGGGCAGTGCTCAGGATTTCAAAAGCAAAGGAGTCCGCCGCATGACCGTCAATGCCGTCTACTGGTGCCAGCAAATGGAAGCCAGCATCGACGCCCAATCCTGCATGGAGATCGTCGGCGAGTACACTCCACCCGACAGCGGCTTCGCCTACAAGGAACTCAACATCGTACCCCGAAAGCCGAGCTTCTACAGATAGATTTCTCCTTTTTGGCCCGCAGATGGTTCCGGTTTGAAACATCGGCATTACAGGACGATCATTTGACAACTGGATTCACTGCTTTCCGGAAGGGTCCGAACGCCGTGCTGATCCAGTTCACGCTCCTGCGTCAATTGACATGAATCTCTATGAGACGTGATTTCAAGAGAACTCCCGGTTGTCGGCAATAAATCATTTATGGTTTCGCTCTAAGTCGAGGCTCTTCAGTGAACACTCCGCCACGTTTCGTAAGTCGGATGGACGAAGCTGGAATACATTCCAGCAATTCCCTCAACAATCCAAAGCAATCATTACTGAAGCGTTCATCGACGTGGCGCGTTGCGACGTTTACACCCGCCACGATAGGGCTTGCCCCCATCGAGCGATGATCATCACCAGACAAAAAGTCATGATCGCGTCTTCGCCACTGCGGAGCTTGTCTCCGTAGAGCGATGATCAATGGCATCACG
>JAYSPO010000068.1:0-1391 GCA_043722015.1 Candidatus Kuenenia sp.
CCTCCTTCGGTTGTTCACTCCCCGCGTTAGGGATGCGCAGGGTGCGAAGCAGTCCGCAGGACCGAGCGTCCAGCGAAGCCCGGAGCTCCCCGGCCCGCAAGGGAAACGCCCGAATCATCGGGGACAGTCGAGCAGTATTGGACTAGCTTTTGGTGAATCGCATCTTGCGTTTTGTTTAATCTTAGGCGATGTGTTTTCTCCTCCGAGGCGGAATTCATAGCAAGCGAGATTGGTGAATCAACGGCGAGCGGAATCCTCACCGAATCGGGCTCGTCTGTTGGTAAGACTGGGGTTGATGTCAAATGCTCTGATGAGTGACGTGGCGTCGGACTTTCGATCGATGACTGGTTCGGATGTAAATGGGGGTGTTCTTGTCATCCTCAATCAGGCCAATGATTTTCGTGGCTGTTTGCTGGATTCGGTCCAGTGAAGCCATCAGCAGTCTGGTGTCTCCGCGGTGCAGGCGGATGTACTCGCTGCTCAGTGACTGGGTATCCACTCCATGAGCTTTGCAAACAACAAACGCCACGGCCTCCGCTTCTGTTTCGATCTGACTGTGATTCTTAATCACGTCGTCCCTCACCAGGTGTGAATGAAGGATTTCATGGCTCAATTCATGGGCGAGAATTCGAAATCGCATGGACTTGTCCAGTCCTTCCTTGACGATAACGTGACCACCGAGTGATGCACCTCGGGTTCCATCTGGCATCGGACGGGTTTCGAGTTTGATGTTGAGAGTGGAGAACACAGATTCAAGAAACAGAAGATTGTGTTCAGCTGAACCACGAATCTCGGAAAGCTTCGGTAGTTCTTCACCCTCGGTCTGACTGATGTCGAACACATGGACGGCTTTGAAACCAAACACTGATTTCAATTTCGACTCTGAAAGTTCCGTGGGACGGTCCCATTCTGCTTCGTCCTTCTTTCGTCCGACCATTGGTGCCAGAATGGCGATTCCGGATTCTCCCTTTTTAACCACGCGTCCGAGCTTTCTCCATGTATGGAAGCCCGTGACTTTACTGGCTTTCGGAAACTGATTGACGATCATCATCATGTTGCCAAAGCTGTAATTATGAAACCTGGCCAATGCACTGAGATACTTTTCAAGCACTTCGGTTTGCCCCTGTTCCAGCGATGCGGCCAGTTCTTTGAGGCATTTGTCTGCGAGTTCAACTGCGTCTTCTTTCTTCATGGTCTGAATCTCCTGATATGGGCTGTACTCGGCATGAACAGCATTGATGTTTGTTTTGACTGTTCATCAGTCATGGCCCGCCGTCGGCCTGAAAGGCATTCAAACACGGCAAGTCAAGGTGGAGCCTTTTCGGAACGAAAAGCAGCAGAGAGCCCGCATCGCGCGGCGAACGGACCTTGACGCCGTGATACAATGAAAA
>JAYSPO010000069.1:0-1245 GCA_043722015.1 Candidatus Kuenenia sp.
AATTCGCAATGGCTAAGAAAAATTCGAGTGCTCGGAAACCAGGTGGAGCGGCGGAAATTACAGATGTTGAAGACTCCGCCGTTCGTCATGAAACCCCTGAAGCGGTGACAAGTGTCACGCCGACAGATGAAACGCCTGCCTCCAGGACCAAGGCGCGAGTCAAAGAGGAACAGCCGTCCAATAGCAGCGTTGGAATTGCTGACATTCGCAAAGCGGTCGCGTTTAGTAATTCAGTTGGCGGACTGGACAACGCCATCGCTCTGCTTCAGATTCTGAAAGTGGCGAAAGAAGTTCAGTAGCATCACCATGCCCAACACGCGCACGGCTCAGCAGGAACCTTGCCCGCCCAATTTCACAATCCGCTGCGACAGCGCGGATTCGCGATTTGTCGGCATCATATGGCGAGTTCCTGCGATGCCGCTGTAATTTCGGAATATCAATTTATGTTCTTGCGGATCGGGCCCTTGACTACTTGATTCTGACGGCCAGGGAACACTGATTCGTCTGCAACTTCTGTTGACATCGAATGACTCGCGTTCGCCGAAGGGCATCGCAGCCGTGGAAACTGCTGCGATGCCAGCGAATTGACCCGCTCAGGCCGGCCTATCCGATTCCGTACTTGCGGCACTTGCTGAAGAATGTGCTGCGTGGCAGATTCAGGCGACGGGCGGCCAGAGCTTTGTTTCCTGCAGCGATCCGCAGAGCTTCTCGCAGCAGTTGTTCTTCAGAGTCGGTTGATGTCCCTTCGCCGCCGTTGGCAGAAAAATCATCACCGTCCGTGATCCTCCGCGACACGCTTCGCACTGTTGACGCGGAGAATGTGGCGAGTGCTGTTCTGCCCGGCAGTCTGGCAAATTGTGGCTTGCGTTCGTGCCCCGACTGAAACTCATCCGGAAGGTCGGTCATCGTGATCATGTCGCTGTCGGCCAGGACGACCGCCCGTTCGATAACATTCTCCAGCTCGCGAATATTTCCCGGCCACTCGTGTGCTTCAATGGCTGCCAACGCATTCGGATCGATCTGTCGAATCTGTTTCTTTGTCTTTTGAGCTGACCGGCTGAGGAAGAAGAATACCAATTCGGCGAGATCTTCCGGACGTTCTCGCAGCGGAGGCAGTGTCAGAGAGACAACATTCAGACGATAGAACAAATCCGCTCGGAACTGACCGCGTGCGATCATGTCTTCCAGGTTGCGATTTGTCGCCGCAATCACACGGACATCGACGTGAACAGTCTTGTCACTGCC
>JAYSPO010000070.1:0-9928 GCA_043722015.1 Candidatus Kuenenia sp.
GAATCGGGCGAGTTTGCTTTATGGCAGGCTTCGCCCGTTTTTAGTGACCGTTCACGACATTTCGACAATGACAGTCTAAACCACAGATGGACACGGATGGACACGGATGAACACAGATTGACTGTTGATTTCTATCTTTGTAAATTCGTGTTTATCTGTGGTTGCTTGCGCAGGTTTCGTTCTGAGGCGTGAACGGTTACGAATCTTTTTTGCCTTCACGAATTAAACATCGTCCTGTCGTCATCGGATTCCTGAAAGACTCAGACATGCACGTCGTGTGTCATGCGGAGACACGGAGGGCTGACGCCCAACCGCTCGCCTTTCCAAAACCGGAACAATACACTGTTTCACAAGTCGCAAAAGGTGGCAAGTCGCAAAAGGTGGCAGGGACCGATTCCACTGAAATAGGCATTTTCGTTTCTTACACCTTCGTTTCTCGCAGTTCCCAAAAGTAGAGGTTCGCAACTCATGAAAACGAAGTTTACATACTGGAAGGAAGCAGACGGCAGATATTTGGGCTATTTGAATTCTCAACCCGATCATTGGACGCAAGGTGATAACTTAGATGACCTCAAGGAGCACCTGCGCGACCTCTACGAACTATTCTCTGCAGAAGATATTCCAGGCATCAGGAAAGTCGATGAGCTGGGAGTAGCATGAAACGCTGTGATCTGGTCGTTAATCTCGAAACGACAAAATTGGGGCCATGCACTTAACAAGGTTCGCTTTGTCGGGCAATGCAGGCTGGACTTGGCAAACCCGGCAAATGCCGGAACGGCGACCGCCAGTCGAATTCAAGTCCTGCCGACAAGGTGTCGCAACGTGAAACTCGGGTTTGCGCTGTTCCGGCACACGTGGCGGCCTTGGTCCGGCCTACCCTGTAACGCAATCGGTCTAATGCCCTGTTTAATGGTTGATTTTGGGGTTCGATGGGCATTCTTGCCCGTCGGCATCCATTCGGACAAGAATGTCCAACCTACATATTTTCCCAATTGTCAACGGCAATTCCCCACGATCGGGCTGAATTCAGGTCTCTCACCGGGTGTTTCTGCATTCGATGCTTGACACTCGCCGCAGAGAAAATACGCTGCATCAGTACCAACCGTTCAGAAGCGACGGAATCCCCTTCCGTTTGACACAACGTTTCTCTGAACACGACCGCAATCAATCGACACGACGTCGATGCCTACCCTACTTGCAGGAGTGACCGAATGAAGTTCGCTCAGAATTCTGTGGCGATGATTTTGTTTTTCGCTGCGCTGTGTCTCCCCGGATCATTTGCCGTCGCCGCCGATGCGAGGATTGAATTGAGTCCTCTGGGCGAAGGAAATACGATTGCCATTCGCAGTCGTGACGCAAGACAACAATTGATCGTCACCGCAACCGACGAAAGCGGAACACAAACGGACGTGACGCGCAATGTCGCATGGGTCGTGTCAGATCCCGCTGTTCTGATGATCGATGCCAGCGGCATGGCGATCCCGTCTGCGGACGGCGACATCACTGTCACGGCAACGGTCGGCGACAAAACTGCAACCGCCCATGTCACGGTGAACGGATTTGCGCAACCCTTGCCAATCAATTTTCAAAACCAGATCGTCCCGATCTTCACGAAGTTGGGCTGCAACGGGGGTGGCTGTCACGGCAAGTCCGGTGGTCAGAACGGGTTCAAACTGTCGCTGTTGGGATTCTATCCTGCAGACGATTTCGAATTCCTTCGCAAAGAATCTCGCGGCCGCCGCATTTTCCCTGCCATCCCGGGCGAAAGTCTGCTGCTCAAGAAAGCGATCGGACGCAGTCCTCACGGTGGCGGCAAACGTATGGAAACCGGGAGTAACGAATACAATCTGCTGGTGCAATGGATCGAACAGGGCATGCCATATGGTGCTGAAACCGACCCGTATGTCGTCGGCATTCGCTGTGTTCCTGAAACGCGTACGATGACGCAGAAGTCGCAGCAACAGATTGCAGTGATTGCGACCTACAGCGATGGCACCAGCGAAGATGTCACGCGCATGGCATTGTTTGAGCCAAATGAAGCCGAGATGGCCGAATGCTCAACAACAGGTCTGGTGAGTACGCTCGATCTGTCTGGACAGGTTGCCATCATGGCACGCTATCAAGGACAGGTTGCCACGTTTCGAGCCACCGTTCCATTGGGTGCCGACACGTCAAACATGCCGGAGCCCGTCAATCTGGTGGATACGGCGGTCTTCGATAAACTCAAACAGCTTGGCATTCCGGCATCCGCAATCTGCGATGATGCCACATTCCTGCGTCGAGTGTCGCTGGACATTGCCGGCACATTGCCATCCGATGAAGAAGTGCGAACGTTTCTCGCCGATGGTGCGGCTGATAAACGAGATCGCTTAATCGATCGATTGCTGGAAAGTGCGGCCTATGCCGATCAATTCGCCAACAAGTGGAACTTCGTTCTGCGAAACCACAAAGAAAATGGCGAAGACACACCCGGCACGATGCTCTTTCATCAATGGCTGTGGGACAAAATGTATGACAACACACCGTACGATCAGTTCGTTCGCGAAATTATTACGGCGTCCGGTGATCCGCAGATCAATCCTGCCGTCACATGGTATCGTGATGTGGACAGCACTGAAGAACAGGTCGAAGACACAGCCCAGTTGTTTCTCGGACTGCGGATTCAGTGTGCGCGTTGCCACCATCATCCCTTTGAGAAATGGAGTCAGGATGATTACTATGGCATGGCGGCGTTTTATGGTCGCGTGGGCAAGAAAACGATTCCGAATGCTTCGGCTGCATTGAGGGATCGTCGCGTGTTCCATAACGAAGGAGTGGCGACAGCCAGCAATCCGCGTTCGGGCAAGACTCTTAAACCCACAGGGCTTGGCACACCTGCATACGATATTCCGGCCGACAGTGATCCGCGTGTGAAGCTGGCGGACTGGATGAGCGATCCGCAAAATCCGTTCTTCGCCAAATCGCTGGTGAACCGTTACTGGAAGCATTTCTTCAGTCGCGGCATCGTGGAACCTGAAGACGATATGCGAGCCACGAATCCTCCTTCGAATCCGGAACTGCTGGACGCGCTGGCAGCGCACTTCATTCAGTCAGGCTTTGACCTGAAAGAACTCGTGCGCACGATTTGCCGGTCGCGCACGTATCAGTTGAGCGCACTGCCTAATGACTATAATGGCAACGACAAACAGAATTTTTCGCGGTACTACCCGCGTCGTCTGAGTGCCGAAGTGTTGTACGATGCGTTTCATCAGGTGACCGACACGGCAGAAGGGTTTGGCGGCATGCCCGCCGGGACAAAAGCTCTGCAGCTGGCGGATGCATCGAATTCGACCTACTTTCTGCAGGTGTTCGGACAGCCAAAGGGTGACACAGCCTGTGAATGCGAACGCAGCATGGATGCGAATCTGGCTCAGAGTCTGCATCTGTTGAATGGTAAAGAAATTCAGGACAAGATTTCCCGCGACGGCGCTCGCACGGCTCGGTTTGCCGCCGAAACCGCACGCGCAAACGAAGATCGCGTGAAAGAACTCTATCGCTGGGTGTTTGCTCGTGAGCCCAACGTTGAAGAATTGGAAGTTGCGATAAGTTACCTCAAGAGCCACGAAGCCAACGTTCGCGGCGGTTATGAAGACATCGTCTGGGCGCTGATCAACACGAAAGAGTTTCAGTTCAATCATTGAAGCTCAATGCGACGATCCGCAACAAGCCCTTCCCTCCACTCCCCCCCCGCCTCATCTACATTCCCCGGGAACCAGCTCCATGACTGGGATTCGTTTTTTTCTGGCCGCAGTTGTGACCATCACAGGCCAACAGGCATTCGCACAGCTTCCGCAAACTCGCATTACGTCGGTGTTCCCACCTGGCGGACAGCACGGCACCACCATAGACATGACGGTCGGGGGCGGCACGGATCTGGATGAGCTTGACCGCATGGTCTTCACTCATCTTGGGATCACGGCTGTGCCGAAATTGGACACGAACGGCATTCCAGTGGCCAATACGTTCGCGGTCACGGTTGCTGCGGATGTTCCAGCGGGGCTTTATGACGTACGTGTTCGCGGCTTGTTTGGTATCAGCAATCCTCGCATGTTTCGCGTCGATACGCTGCCGGAAGCTGCCGAAGTCGAACCGAACAACACGCTGGCTCAGGCGACGCCGGTGACGATGGAAACGATCATCAACGCCCGCGTCAATGTTGCCACGGATGTTGATTTCTATCGAGTCTCAGTCAAGGCCGGACAGACTCTGGTCGTGCGTTCGGAAGCTGAGAAGATCGATTCACCGCTGCAGCCGATGCTGCAGCTTTTCAATGCGTCTGGTCGTCGCCTTGCAGAATCTCGCAGAATCCTGGCACAGGAAGCGTCACTTGTATTTACTGCGGCTCAGGACGAAGAAATGATTGTCCGCGTTCAGGATGCGGTTTACGGTGGCGGCGATCAGTTTGTGTATCGATTGTCGTTCGATTCCCGCCCACTGGTGGATTGGGTAAGCCCGGCATTCGTTGTCACGAATGAACCGACTTCCGTGACCGTCTACGGTCGTCATCTGCCAAATGGACTTCCGACGGCAGGCAAGTTGAACGGACAACCTGTATTTCAGCAACAAATGACGATCGCGCCAGGCATCGACCACAATCCTGTTGGTGCGTCTGCGACGGCTGCGTTTGCCGATTCATTCTGGTGGAGCGCGGTCGAGGGCAATCTGGTTCGCATCGGTCGGGCTGAACGTGCGTCGGTTTTCGAAGCCGCAGAAACACCTGATCAACCAGCAACGCTTCCATTTGAGGCGACGGGAGCCTTTGCCGAGCGATCGGACGAAGACATTTTTCGCTTCGATGCCAAAAAAGGAGAAGCATGGGTGGCGGAAGTGTTCGCTCAGCGCTTGGGTTCTATTGCCGACCCACTGTTGTTGATCGAACGGGTGATTACGAACGCAGACGGAACTGTGACGTACAACCGCCTTGCCACCGAGGATGACGATAAGCAAAATCCCGGCGGGGCTGATCTGCCGACGCTCAGCGATGATCCATCTTTTCGTCTGGACGTGCCGGAAGATGGCACATACCGCATTCGGCTGCGTGACCGCTACGGCGATACACGTGGCGATCCACGGCTCAGTTATCGGCTGTCCGTGAGACCTCCAAAGGCTGACTTCAGGCTTGTCGTATTTGATGCGTTTCCGTCTGCCGACGGCAAAGCCCCGGCGACCAGCGGCGCGGTGAGTCTCCGCAAAGGCGCAAACTACGAACTGGCCGTGTATGCGTATCGCCGAGATGGTCATGCCGATGCCATTCAACTGACGGCGGAGAATCTTCCCGCAGGGATCACTTGCCGATCATCCGTGATCGGGCCAGGGCAAGCGACGGCAAAGCTCGTGTTGACCGCAGCGATCGACACAGCGGAACAGATTGCACCGATCAGTATCGTTGGACAGAGTGGCAGCGCTGACACTGCGATCAAACATGTGGCACAGGTCGCGACATTGATTCACGATCCCATCAACGGACTGCCGCGCACCGCTCGTCTGACAGAATCACTTGTTGCCGGTGTCATGAAAGACGAACAGCCATTTACGATTTTGGTGGATGCGATGAGCGCCGAATTCAGTCAGGATCAGCAGTTAATGATCCCGATTCGGGTTGAAAAACGTAACGGCTTTGACGGCAAGGTCGATCTGAGTTTCTACGGCATTCCCGGTGAAGTCGACGCACCAAATGTGGCGATTGAACCCGGCAAAACGAGCGTTGTCGCACGAATGTACTTCAAGGAAAATGCGCCGCCATCAACCAGTACAATTCTGGTGCAGGGCACATCGGCTGTGCCATATCGCCGCAATCCATGGCAGGCCGATCGCGCGAAAACGAAAGTCACCGAAGCCGAAGCTACCGTTGTTGCGCAACAGACCGCAGTCGCCACAGCCGATGCCGGATTGAAAGACGTACAACAGAAAGTGGTCACTCTGACAGAGCAGGTGAAAACAATCACTGCTGAACTTGCAGCGTATGCGACCCAACAGCAAAAGCTGCGGGACGATTTTGCAAAGGCGGTGGCTGAGCAGCAGGCATCCATTGAAGCGCTGGCAGCGGTCCAGACGAAATTGGCAACGGTCAATGCAACCGTGAACAGTTCGGTGGATGAGATCAACGTGGCGATTCAGGCCGTCAAAGAAGCGTCAGCAGCAGCCGGTGAAGCGGCAAAAAGACTTGACACACTCAACAACGGTGCGGCGGAACTCGCAAAGCAGGTCGCTGCGACAAAGGAAATGGAAGCGACGAAGGCGAAAGAAAAAACTGTCGCGGAAACGGAAGTGGTCAACAAGACGAAAGACGTCGAAACATCGCAGGCCTTGTTGACAGTCGCTCAGAAAGCGGTGGAAACTGCAACACAGGCGAAAACCGCAGCCGACGAAGTATTGAAGAAAGCCGAAGAAGCATCAAAACCGAACAATATCAACGTGCGCGTGATCTCGGAACCACTGGTGATCACGATTCATCCGGCGGCTGCGAAACTCACGGCAACCGTTCCCGATGCCGGTGCAATCAAACGAGGCGCCTCGGTGCCGGTGAAGGTGACAATCTCGCGCAAGAACAGCTTCGCTGCAAATCTGAAACTGACACTCCTGCTGCCGGAAGGTGTGACGGGTCTGACGGCGGAAGCAGTTGAGGTGGCGGCCGATCAGACTGAAGGCACACTCACGATCACTGCCGCCGCAGATGCCCCTGTCGGGGATCTGGCAAATGTCGTGATCCGCGCGACCGGAGATTTTAATGGGCGTGCGGCATCAACTGATGTTCCGGTGGCATTAAAGGTTGTTGAATAGAGATTCTGGATTTTCTGATCCGCCGGATCGGATCGGACCGATCAGGCTGATCCCTCCGATTTCTGCAAACTTTACATCGAACTGCTGCCTTGGCAGCGTGCGAACTGCGACAAAGCTAAAACCATGATCAAATCAACAATGCTTGCGAGCCTTGCGGCTCTGATTTGCTGTTCAGCGGCAATGGCTGACGAACTAAAACCAATCGTTGCCGAAGCAGTCGCTCTTGGCCGACCGGTGGAATTTGAACGCGACGTCTATCCGATTCTGGAAGCCAATTGCGTGGCGTGTCACAACGTCACGGTACATGAAGGCGACCTGATCCTTGAAAACATTGCGTCGATTTTGAAGGGCGGTGGCACTGGACCGGCGGTTGTGCCTGAAAAGCCGGACGAAAGTCTGCTTCTGAAACTCGCGAGCCGCGGCGAAGAACCTGTCATGCCGCCGATGCCCAACGATCGCCAGGCTAAGGAACTCAGCGCGAAGCAATTGGGGATCCTGCGTCAATGGATCATCGAAGGTGCCAAAGCCGGCGCGGTGACCACAGCCAAAACAATGAACTGGCAACCCATCAACCCGCGTTTGCAGGGAGTTTATTCCCTGGACATCGACAACGCCGGACGTTTCATTGCTGCCGGGCGCGCCAATCATGTAAGCATTTACGACATGGCACGCCGAGATGCCGTTGGTTCCCTGATCGATCCCGCGATTGTGTCCTCAGGCACTGCCGGGCCCGCCGGGATGGCACATCGTGACTATGTACACGCGATTGCGTTTCATCCGACCGAGCCGATGATCGCGACGTCCGGTTATCGCAACGTCAAACTTTGGCGACGTAACGTGAACGGCAATTCAGGTTCGTGGTCGATACCAGCGGATGTACAGGCCTGGGCTTCAACAGGGGATGGCCTGGAAGTTGGTATGGCCGTCGCCTCCAAAGGGCTCGTCGTCGCAAATTCGCTCACAGGCGCAGAACGCGGAACCGTGCCGCTCGACGGGCAGGCCGTTTCGGCACTCAGCATTTTTCAGGCAGAACCCAAATGGATTGTGGCAGCCACGGCTGACGCGAAAGTCGTCGTTGTGCGCAATACCGACTTACAGATTGCACACAGGTCCGAACCTTTGCCTGCCGCCGTCGCGATGTTCAGCGGCGAACTTGCCGGTGGAAGGATCGCCGCACTGCTGGCAGACGGCAGCGTTCGATTGCTCACGATTGCGGCTGACACCGGAGTTGCCGCAATCACTGCAGAGATCAAATCAGATGCCGGGCCGATTCAGAAAATCAGCGGACACGGTTCCGTGCTGCTCACAGTCGCCGGAACGCGTACGGTGCAGAACTGGAAGGTCGAAGATGCGACTCCGGTGAACCGCTTTGATTTGCCCGCCGACATTGCGGCACTGGATGTCAATTCAGCCACCGATCGAGCTGTCTTTGTTCTGGCGGACAATACAGCGTCACTGTGGTCACCGAAGGATGCGAAGCAGATCGCGGTCTTGACGGCTGACCTGAGTGCCCAGCGGCATCTCAAGCAGGCCGAACAGAAGAAAGCGATTCTGGATGCTCGCGTCAATGTGCTCAAAGGGCAAATCGACGAAAACGACAAAGAAGTGATCGCTCAGAAGGAAGCGGAAACCAAGGCGAAAGCAGAAGTCGAAAAATTTACTCCGCCACAAGCTGAAGCCAAAACAAAATATGATGCTGCAGTTGCTGTGACCGCAGCCGCAAAGACGGCACTGGCGGCGAAGACTGATGATGAAGCGTTGAAGACAGCCGTCACGGAGGCCGAAAAAGCGGAGGCTACCGCAAAGGATGCCCTCTCGAAGGCAGACTCGGATCTCAACATCGCCAAAAAGTCGGTGGAATTTGCGACTCAGGCGATCGGGCGAGCCGAACAACGC
This sequence comes from Candidatus Kuenenia sp., assembly GCA_043722015.1. Classification (GTDB taxonomy): domain Bacteria; phylum Planctomycetota; class Planctomycetia; order Planctomycetales; family Planctomycetaceae; genus SXXK01. Next base: position 8,716 of record JAYSPO010000070.1, read on the forward strand.
GGCGTCGAACGAAAGCAACAGCACGAAGCCGCAACTGCGGAAGCAACTGCGGCAAATGCTGTGGTGGAAGAACGTAAGGCCCCGGCAGCTGCGGCCGTCGTGTCCGCATTTGCCGGAATAATCGGTGACGGACGGTATGTGGCCACCGTCGATGCTTCCGGCACAGTTCGAGTCTGGAATGCCGTGGATGGCGCGGCGATCGATGTTCTTCCCGGTACGCAACTCGGCTCAACGGCATCCAGCATGAAAACCGCAGCCACGACGGTACTGATCGCTACTGCTGACAACAGAATTGTCGCACGATCCGCGTTTCCCGAATGGCAGATGACGTCGAGCCTGGGTGGTTCCGAAGACGGCGGCGAATCGGTGTTTGTGGATCGAGTCGTCTCTTTGGCGTTCTCACCGGACGGCAGTCTCCTTGCGGCAGGTGGCGGTGAAGCGTCTCGTTCCGGTCAACTCACAATCTGGAACGTCGCTGACTCAACGCTGGTGCGAGAGTTTCCGGATGCTCACAGTGACACCGTGTATGGGCTGGAATTCTCTCCTGACGGCAAATTTCTGGCATCGGCAGCGGCCGATAAGTTTGTGAAAGTGTTCAACGTCGCCACCGGCGAATTTGTGCGCGCGTTCGAAGGTCACACGCATCATGTGATGGATGTGTCATGGAAGGGTGACGGCACGGCGCTGGCCAGTGCTGGTGCGGACAATGCGATCAAAGTCTGGAACGCGGAAACGGGTGAGCAGTCCCGGACAATTGCGACCTACACGCGGCAAGTGACGTCGCTGCAGTTTGTCGGTCTGCAGGATTTGTTTGTCAGCAGCAGCGGCGACAAGCGTGTGTTCTTCCACACGGCCAGCAACGGCCAGCCCGCGCGGGAATTCAAAGGCAGCACCGATTACGTCTATCGCGCCGCCACGACACCCGATGGCACACTTGTCGTTTCCGGGGGCGAAGATGGCTCCGTCCGCGTCTGGAACGCTGCTGACGCTGCGGAAATCATCACCTTCGCCCCGCAGCCATAGGGGCCTGTGGGAAACGTCGTTCATTCTCTTACCCACCACCGATCGTTGTCGCTCGTGGTGGGCCAGCGTGGCTGAGTTGCTGGAACACGTCCATCAGTAAATCCGTGTCTTCCGGGCGATGTGCGTGGATGCCCGAAAGTGCAGGCAATCCCGTCGGGGGGGGCGGGGGGGTTTCGGACCCCCCCGCCGC
>JAYSPO010000071.1:0-1545 GCA_043722015.1 Candidatus Kuenenia sp.
ATTCCGTGGTACGTAGTCAGGAATTGAAAAACCATGAAAGGAGTCAGATATGAATGAGATCAAAAAGAAACCCGCAACAGCGCCCGTGAAGACATGTCGTCACGGAGCAATCGCCGCGTCCATCTGGAAACGGCAGGCCACCAGTGGCTTTGAATACTTCGACTTTACGCTGAGTCGCTCGTGGAAAACTGCGGCCAGCGATCGCGAAGGCTATTCCAGCAGTTTCTTCGTGCGCAATGCCGAAGAACTACAGGCCGTGATTCAGGAAGCTGCCGACTGGATTGAAAGCCAGCAAGCCAGCCTGCAGGAAAGCAACGATTTCAAAGCCCAGACGATCCTGCAGAAAGCGGCATAGGCAGGAATGCATCGAAATCGTGTTTGATTGTGATCCGGACGTCTGTCGAGTGGCAGTACTGAAGCCAACGGTGCGGTGGCAGACATTTCGGCTGCGTGCCGACGCGTTCATGTGCGTAATGAATTCTGGTAAGCAAACCAGAAAACTATCGACGGAGCGACGGCGACATGGTAGCATTCTGACATGATTTCATCCCTCGCCCTTACGGAAGCAGACATCCTCGACGAAGTAGTCGAGCCAAGTCGTAGTACCTTCAGCCGACAAGTCGCTGAAGAGTTCCTGTCGTTGCGGTTCAATGAAACGGCGACAGAACGTATTCGTGAGCTGCTGCAGAAGAAAAATGCCGGCACGATCTCTGAAGTGGAGAAAGCTACGCTGGATAATTATCTGCGGGTCGGCGAGTTTCTGGATCTGTTACAAGCCAAGGCACGCGTCTCACTGCTCCAGAATGGCACTGAGGCGTGATCAATCTTGCTCTGCGAGAACAGATTCGACAGCGGGCCAGCAACTGCTGCGAGTATTGCAAAATGCCCCAGTCATGCACGCAGTTGCCTCACGAAGTCGATCATATCCGGGCTCAAAAGCACAACGGACTTTCGACACCAGAAAACCTCTGTTGGTCGTGCGCGCTGTGCAATAGTTTCAAAGGAAGCGATGTTTCGGCGTACACTCCTGGTACTGACGAACTGACGCGATTGTTCAATCCACGAGTTGATATCTGGAGCGAACATTTCGACTGGAGCGACGGCGTGCTGATCGGCAAGACGAACATTGCCGCAGCAACCGTCGGATTGCTGAGGATCAATTCTGAAAGCCGAGTCAGCCATCGACGACTTCTGATCAAGTGCCATCTATTCCCGCCAAAGGTCGATGCCTTTTAATTGCAAGACGCTGATACGTTCGTCAACGTTAACTCATTCGGCGGGTTGGACGATACTCCAGCAGGATTGGGATTAGCAGGGCAATCTCGCGAAGAATTGCATCATGATGTGTTCGATTCGGGAGTGATTGCTGCTGCCAACCGATGTGTCCGCTCAAACTGATCTTTCAGCACCATCTGTCTGTAGATCTCAAATACTTTGCCACCTTTGCCGCTGGCTTCCAAATAAAGTCGCTTCTTCATCATGTCTGCGTTGTCGAGCGCCTCGGTTTCAAAGGCATCCTGTTCGCTCGGCGACATGGCTTCCCAG
>JAYSPO010000072.1:0-1785 GCA_043722015.1 Candidatus Kuenenia sp.
TGACTTCAAGGAACCAGAAGGCAATCAACCCGATCAAAGTCTCGATCAGGAAACCGATCAGGAACGACATCAGCAGCGAACAGATGAAGGCCAACATCACCGGCCAGCCCGGAAAGTCCGGCAAGTGGGCTCGACACAGCCAGAACACCAGCGCAAACGGGCCGGTGGCAATTGCATAGTAAACCAGTTTGTGTGCGACGCGGTGCCAGAATAAATGGTCGAGCATATCAACCGGTTGAATCAGATATTTCCGCACCGAACCGTCGGCGATCGAACCTGCGATTCCGGTGGACAGTCCCGGCATGCTTGAGAACGCCCGCGTCAGCATCACCAGCAGATAGTACGAAACCATCTCACCGAAATTGTAACCCTGAATCGAACGACCAGGGGCGTCCTGGAATATGGCGCTCCACAGAAAAATCTGCGTCACGATCGGCAGAAATCGGACGAGCGTCGAAAACGCGAAGTCAGCGCGATAGGTCAGTCGTTCTTCAATCGCCGTCCGCAGAATGAGCCATTTGAGACGCAATCGCGCACGGATTTCGCTGAGTGCCGTTTCAGCTTCAGCATGAGCAGGCGTGGCGGTCATTTCTCCGCCCTCGCCGCGTCGTCAGATGAAAACAGTTCAGCGATCACATCTTCCAGCGGTCGTTCGGCAACGCTGATGTCGTCGATGGAATGCTGACTGAGGACACTCGACAGGCATTCCGACACGCGCTGCTTTTCGACCTGAATGCGGACCTTGGGTGGTCGCGATTCCAGAATGCGACCGTAGCGTTCGAGCCCTTGCGGCACGATGTTGTCAGAAAACTGCAGCTCAATGATCTTATGCCGACTGAAACGATCGATGATCGCCGCGAGCGGGCCGTCATGAATCACGATTCCCTTGTTGATTACGATCGCGCGATCGCAAAGCGCTTCGACGTCTTTCATGTAGTGGCTGGTCAGGATCACGGTGATACGCTGTTCGCGCTGGTAGTGACGCAGAAATTCCTGAACACGCCGCTGACTGACGACATCCAGTCCGATTGTCGGTTCATCCAGAAACAGGACGTCCGGTCGGTGGAGCAGGGCGGCGATGAGTTCCATGCGCATGCGTTCGCCCAGCGACAGTTCGCGTACGGGCTGTGACATCAGGCGACCCACTTCCAGCAGATCTGTCAGCTCATCCAGTCGTCGGCGATAGTCGGCGGCAGAAATCCGGTAAATTTCCTTGTGCAGCCGGAACGATTCCTGAGCTGGCAGGTCCCACCAGAGCTGTTCTTTCTGTCCGGTCACCAGTGAAAACCGGCGACGGTACGCGTCTTCACGTTTCCACGGGACATGGCCCAGCACGTGCGCAGTTCCGGAGGTGGGCACGACCAGTCCCGAGAGCAATTTCAGTGTCGTGGTCTTACCCGCACCGTTCGGGCCGAGGAACGCGACCATCTCGCCTTCGTCGATTGTAAAGCTGACGTTGCGCACCGCACTGACAACGTCGTATTCCCGATGAAACAATCCGCGCACGGATGCCCACACACCTTCGCGCTTTCGGAAGACCTGATACGTCCGACACAATTCCCTGACTTCAATCGCTGCCATTTTGGAAATCGTAGTACAGACGCCATGCGGCGGCAATCATGGTGGATTTCGACGCCAGCGCAGGGGGCAGAGGGCAGAGGGCAGGGGGCAGAGGGCAGAGGGCAGTCGTGATAATACCATCAATAAATCCGTGTCTTTCGGGCTGTGTCTGGGCCGTGGTTGTGCGAAAGTGCCGACAATCCCGTGGGCGGAGCGACGGGTGTA
>JAYSPO010000073.1:0-3422 GCA_043722015.1 Candidatus Kuenenia sp.
CATGCCCTGGTGGATCTTCCCTCACATGGAGTGAAAAGATCGCAAAGGTTTTCAGCTACCGGGTACGCCCGGTAGCCTTTTTTATGCCACAGATTTCTCAGTTTGGCAAGTGGCTTGCAACTGTCTGATTGACTTCATGTTTTCGGCCATCTCATCCTGTTTTGAAGGACACGTTTCCATGGCGAAGCAACCCATCCACAGCATCCGGTTCGGCTACATCAAAGCGAACGTCTGGTTGAACCAAACCAAATCCGGCGACCGCAAACAGCGCTCTCGTGAGGAAAGAAGAAACGCCAAAGGCTGAGATCAACCATTGCCGGAAGGCGCTGGTGGACCGAAATACCAGATGGTGCTGCTGTACGCTTACGGGCCGTCTTCTCGTTTGGATCATCGAGCCGATTCGTACGATCGCTGGCTGACTGCTTTTCCGTTTTCTTCCCGAAGCGTTCAGCTTTAAGCTGTCGGATCTCAGCCTTCGCTTCTTCCAATTCCGATTGCTGCTTCGTGTTTCGCTCGATCGCCCGAGCATGCATACTCTGCCAGTATCCAACTTCACGCCGCAGTTCGGCATTCTCTGCACGCAACTCCCCGACTTCACGACGCAACTCTTCCACCAGAACCCGTAGTGATTCCAACTGCTGTTCAACCGGATTCCATTCCAGATGTATGGCACTCATGGACGCCAAAACTACGACATCTCAGAAATCTACGCCAGAGCAGTTTCCAAATGCCCACACCTTCGGCGAATATTTACCCAGGAGTTGTGGTAAAGCATTTGATGAAAGGGAGTTACGTAAATTCCCGTACGGTCGCTGGCTGATGGAGTGGCCAGGTGCTCGATCAAGGCCACCTTGGCGTCGGTCAAGATGGACTATTCTTCCAAGATCTCGCAATTTACGCATATCTCATTCGTCCGGTACATGGCACCGCCATCGCTGTCGCCCCTTACAACCTGCAGGTGCGAAAACTCCGTGATCGACTGCCTGCCGGTGCCCGTGTTGGATCGGTCGATAAGTTTCAGGGGCAGGAAGCTCCGGTGGTCATCATTTCGATGTGTTCCAGTGCCGGCGACTTCGGCACCCGAGGACTGCAGTTCCTGCTGAACAAGAACCGACTCAACGTGGCCGTGTCACGGGCAAAGTCCCTGACAATCGTCGTCGGCGATCCCGGAATTGCTCACACAAGTGTCAACAGCGTTAAGGACATGGCCTTGGTCAACATGTTTTGCCGACTCGTGGAGCACGGCAGGAGGATTGCCTCAAAATAGTGAAGGCCAGACGCTATTTCAAAGGCATGATCTGCCAAGGCTAGCGCGCACATTAGAGCAATTTGGTAAACTGGGTAGTTGCGCCGCAGCCGCATTTGGCCATGATCACGGATTCGGCCAATCGTGGGGTTGACGGGGGCGGCTGTACAGTATTTTGAGCTTGCAAAAAAGCATGGCTCGACGCAATCTGATCAGGGTGGAAAACCAAGGAAGATCAGATCAGGAGCCGAGCCATGGATATCGGCAATTGTACGCACGGATTCACGGAAGAGAAAGACCCGCACTGGAATCGGCATGATATCGCCGGATTCGTGTCGGGATTCGAACAAGCGGCACCGGAGGTCTCGCAGCGAGAGTTTGCTCGCGAGCACCATATCCCCCGCACCACATTGCAGTTCTGGATTGATCGGAAACGGGCGATCGATCTGCCCCCGCCGCTCGCCGCGTTTTTTGAAAGCACGACCGGCGTAGAATTCCTGCATCGGCTGCTCGTGGCGATGCATCTCGTGTTTTACCAGGACGCCAACTGCGGCTTGCGACGCATCGTCCGCTTTCTGGAACTGACACAGCTCGATCGTGTCATCGGGGCCTCGTATGGGACGCAGTATAACTTCGGGCAGGCCGTCGGTGAGGAAATTGTCCGCTTCGGACAGCACGAACAACAGCAACTCGCCAGCCAGATGCCATCGCGTCAGATCACGGTCTGCGAGGACGAGACGTTTCATCCCAAACCGTGTCTGGTCGCCATCGAGCCGAGTTCAGGCTTCGTGTTGCTCGAAGCGTACCGAGACCGACGCGATGCCCAGACGTGGAATCAGACGCTGAGCGAGGCGCTGAAAGGGTTACCCGTCCAGATGATTCAGTCCGTCAGCGACGAGGCGAAAGCCCTGCTCGCTCACGCCGCCGACCAGAACGCACACCATTCCCCGGATCTGTTTCATGTGCAGCAGGAGTTGTCGCGTGGCACCACACTCTCGCTCAGGGCGCAAACTCAGCAGGCTGAGCAGACAGTCGTGCGGTTGTGCGTGCTGGCCCAACATGCGGCAGCCGAACGAGACGCCTGCCAGGCCGAATGTCCCGGTTCGTCGGTCGTGGGCGAACTGGCCAGCAAGGCGGAGCATGCCCAGCAGAACCTGGCTGCCGCGAAAACGCACGCTGACACCTGCCGCCAGCGCGAAGCACAAACGCGGCAGGCTCGTCGAGGTCTGAGCGACGATTATCATCCGTTCGACCTAGACACCGGCGTCGCCTGCGAGGCAGATGAGGTCCAGCGACGTCTTCAGCAACGCTTCGATCAGATCGAAAAAAACGCCAGTGAGGCTGGTCTTTCGGAATCGTCCCACAAGCGGATCGCCAAAGCCCGCCGAGTGATGCCTGCCATGGTGGCCACGCTGGCCCTGTTCTGGCGTTGGGTGCGGGAGCGTCTGCTGTCCCTGTCGCTTTCACCCGAACAGGAACTCGCATTTCTGGAGCAATTCCTGCCCGCCGCGTACCTCTCAGTGGCGGCTCCGAAAGCGGCAACTGCGGCGCGACGTCTGGAGATCCAGGCCGTCGCTGAACAGTTGAAGAAACATGCACGCGACGGCCCGCTGAGCGAATTATCGGAAGAAAAGCAGACGGATTTGCAACACACGGCGGCGGAGCTGGCCGTGTTGTTCCAACGTTCCAGTTCGTGTGTGGAGGGTCGCAACGGCCACCTAGCGTTGTGGCATCACAGTCGGCACCGGCTGAGCCCGCAGCGTTTGCAGTCCCTGACGGTGCTGGCGAACTTCTTCCACCGCCGCCCGGATGGCACGACGGCTGCGGAACGCTTCTTCGCCACGGCCCCATCGGACCTGTTCGAGTGGCTGCTGGCTCACGTGGCTCTGCCCGCACGTCCCGCGAGATCACGTTTGGCGACGTAATCACACCCCTCGATTTCGCGACAAATCCACCGCGAACCGCTCCCCGTACGCGCTGTCTGAGATCACAATCGACAGTCTGATTCGATTCAACCCCGGCCTTCGCTGTACACTACTCCAAAGAACATCCACTGGCCGAATCCGTGATCAAGGCCCCGCATTTTGAGTATACCTCCGCAGCATACGAATTGTCATCGCATGTTACGGAGAGAAAGTCATGCCGCCGTCAGATGTTAGTATTGGGCTTCGGGAAA
>JAYSPO010000074.1:0-7934 GCA_043722015.1 Candidatus Kuenenia sp.
CTTTCTGCATCCTGAATTCTTTGCAGGGAAATGAATGGCACAAAAGTCTTCAACACTTGCTTTGTATTTTTCTGCAATAAATGTTTCTGCCACACCAGAACTGACTTCTGCAAACGGAGCCCTGGAAATCGTCGCGAGAAATCAAGTATTCAACTGTTAGTAGTACGGAGATCACGGAGGGAATCGCGATAAATCTACGGTCAGTATGAATTCAGGAATGCAATCTTATTGCCCCGCCATCGAGCCTCTGGTACTCCGTGTGCTCCGTGAACTCCGTGGTAAAAACAAAATCATATTTGGTTGCGGGCGAAGCCCGCGCTGGGCTCTTGCACGGCTACCGCCAGTTGAAAACGCGAAACACGCCTTCGCGTTGTTTGATGCGGTCAGGAAGTGCCAGCAAGCGGTCGCGAAAGAACGCGAGGATCAGGCCCGAACCAAAGATGAAGCCGCCACCGATTGTAATGGCCAGGGCGACGGCGTTGAGGCGTCCCCATGGAACGAACAGCAACAGCGTCACGAAATACAGCGACGTCATCGCGCTGCCGACCATGGTCGTGGACTTGAGCTGAAACAGAATTCCGGTCGCCAGCAATGCCACACTGATGAACAGGAATCCGAATTCATTGACCGGATAAAACACGTTGTGGCCGCGATCAATCCATGTCGCAATCGCCAACGGCACGCTTGCCAGAATCGCACCAAACAGCAGGCTCATGCTCACCAGATCCGATTGCTGATCCTGTTCTTTGTACCAACCGTAGTGACCACTCCCCAGCAGGATGAGTCCGATCATCACGGCGAGCAGTTCTACCTGCTGCCACGGATTAAGATCAATCAGTTTATGAATGGCCAGCAAGAGTACGATGGCCTGTCCGACGGTCGTCACCACATACCAGCGACGACCGGCAGGGTGCTGCGTGATCAAAATCGCCAGCGCGCTGATTCCCAGCATCACCATGCAGAAGCCTGCGAATTCCCAGTGGATCACGACTTCGCCGCCCTCCGCTGACATTTCTTCGCTGGCAATACGGCTGAGGCCATACATCACCGACGAGATAAACGACAGGCTGAGCACTCCGTTGGCCGACTGGAATAAGGCTTCAGCGAGCGGAGCGGCGGCCGTCTGTTCCAGCAGCGACATGCGGTAGGCGATCAACATTCCGAGCCCGATCACTGCGAACACCAGAATGTACGCCTGCGTGCCGAGTGCGAAATACGTGAGCACCTGCCAGAACGCGGCACTTGCCATGAAGCTGGACAGATACACGCACCACGGCTGACGTCGGAAATACGTCGCCAGCCCATAGAACGCCGCCGCTTCCGCAAAAAACAAAGCGAGTGACAGATGCAGCGTCCGATCACCGGGCCCGCCACCGAACGCTTCAAACGCCGACGCCAAAGATGAAATCAGCATGACAGCGGCTGCGGCATGAGCCACCCACAGCAGAGGTTTTGCCGCAGAACGTTCTCCGTAAAATTTTGCGGCCACCAGATACGCGATCGGAATCAGCATCATGATCGGAGCGTGACTCTGCCAGCGATTCAATCCGAGCGCCGACAGCGCGGCGACTGCGGCGATCATCGTCGCCGCGCCTGTCGCAAAGAAGTACCACGTGATCAGAATTTGAGAAGCATGACGATACAGATGCGCGCCGACGCGACAGGCCACGGCTGTCAGCAGCATCGCACCGACAAACGCCCAGCGCGGGGGCTCATCGTGCCAAACCGCCTGCAGTCCAAAGTGATCCAGATAGACCACGAGGCCCATCAGCACTGGCAGCAATCCCAACAACAAACCGAACACCGGCAGCGATCGCGTATACGGATTGTCCTTGCCCAGCAGATGACGTGTCAGATGACTCAGCAGTGACGTCACCGCCAGAATCGCGATGATGGCGTCCACGCCCAGTTTCAGATTCAGGATCTGCACGATCAGCACTTCGGCCCACAACACCGTGAATGCCGCAATGTGAATAAAAATGCCGCGTTTGCGGACAGCAAGGTCGGAATAGACATAGGCGTACGTTCCAGCAAGGACCAGAACCAATGCCAGCCACTGCAGCCTGTCACAGACCGGCGACGGCGTCGCACCCCAGGCGTCGTAGACCGGCTTGAACCAGAACGGATACAGCCAGTCGCCAGCCACCTCCGCCGCCAGCAACAGAATCAGCCCGCCCGCCAGCTGCACATGGCCTGACCAGAAAAATGCCATCCCGAATTTCTGGCGGGTGAATGGTCCATCCCCGACCACAAACGCACGCTCCAGATGAATGCCGATCAGACCCAGCACGACGAGCATCGTGGCCGGTGAAGCGATTTCCCAGAACTTCTGCGGCGACGGCTCCATGTCGGCCAGAAACAGCAACCCGGTCATGGCCACTCCGGCGCTGAACACGTAGACGAACAGTTCATCTCTCAGGATCACCGCCGCCACCGCGTACAGCGCGCTGATCATCACGGCACACAGCCACAGATGGCCGTCAATCGTGATCAGGTCGTTGGCGTGGCAATACCACAGGTTCAGCGGCATTACAAAACATGACAACAGCGACAGCGCTTTCCCTGCCATCTGGTATCTGGTGTAACGAATCGTGGCCAGTCCGGCGGCCAGGAGCAACACGTTCGTGAATGCCAGAATTCCGGCCAGCACGGGAGGCGTAAAATAGTTGTTGAGCCACAACAGGATCACCAGTCCCACGACCATCAGCGCGCCGCCCAGTCCGAGCAGACACTGAATGCTGCGCGGGTCGAGAATAATCTCGAGCAGGCTTCGCCGCGGCGCAGGAGTCGCAGCCGGCGCGACAGGTGCTGTCGGCGCGCTGACGACGTCCGCTGTAACCGGTGGCCTGACACGACGTGCGGCGACCTGACCCGGAGGCGAACACTGAGCTACCAGACTCGCTTCCGAGATCCCGTCCTGCTGCAACCGTCGTCGGACGGCCATCAACCGTTCATCGGAATCGGCCTTGAGCGCATGAAATTGTGACAGTGCGATTTTTCCGCGTGTTCTCAGATCGTCGAGCAGTTCATTCGCATACCGACCCGCGCGGTAGCCGCGAATGCCGGGCGTCTCGTTGATTTGCCGAGGCAGAAAGCCGGGAACTTTTGGAAATGCGGCGCTGACGCTGGCATCCTGCGAATAGACGCCATACTGCGCCTGCAGGTCGGCCAGAATCTCTTCGCCCTGCGCGCGTGTCAGCTTACCGCGATCCATCCACTGCTGGCAACACGTCTGCGCCGTGCGAACTGCATCCAGCAACGCCGCCCATTGCTGTTCGGAATCTACATTCGCCATTGTTCGTCTCCCTTGAGCCCGACTTCCGCTTTTTCACACACTGCATCAAAGCGCTGGCGGCATGTTATCGGGTCGTCAGAGAATCACCTACCGTACACCCGTTACTTTTATTGCGGGGGTCCAGTCGCGGATTTCGGTGAGAGCGCATTCAAGGGTGATTCGCGGAGGGCGAGGCTACTGCCGAGCCGACGCTGGCAGCGTCGGCCACGACAGTTGTCTCCCGCGCAGAAAGCCGTTCAGTGATCACGATACGCCTGATGACACTGCTTGCAGGATCGCTGCAGGCACATGAAGGCTGCGGTGGCCCTGGTGTGGTCGTTCGTCTGAAGTGATTCATACAGCGTCTGAGCGACGCTGTCGGATTCGGCCAGCCAGGTTCTGAACGTCGCGTCGTATTCCGCAGCGTGTGCTTTTTCGGACAGTTGGCGGCTGGCTTCGTGCAGACTCTCTTTCAGTTGCAGAGCTTCCTGAACGGCGCTCAGATCCGGTTGATCGGCGGGGGCTGTCCAGTCGGTGGATGCGCACCGTTTCAGGTGATCAAAGTTGCGATCGATCCGCGCCATCGCGGCGGGTAGTGATTCCACTTTCGCCACTTCCACAAGTTGCGGCAATTCGGTTTCTTCGGACGGCACGGTGTAATGTTCCACATCGCGCCACAGTCCTTTGTAATCCCGACTGGTCCCGGCGCTTTCCATGATCTTCAAAGCACCAACCGAATCCACCAGACCCTTTGCGCGGCAAACGATGGCGGCGGCGGCGGGACCGCGATGTTTGCCGTGATGGCAATGGATATAGAGTGGCGTCTTCGACTGTCGCGCCGCGCGAGTCAGCGACAATTGCGCTGTGCGCGGAATGGTGTCATAGCCAAATGGAACATGGACATAGCGCATGCCGTACTTCTTCGCCATTTCGATGTCGGGGGTTGCTCCATCTACGCTGACGATCGTCCGCACACCCAGAGTCTGCAAACTGGCGAACGCTGCCTCTCCGACCGGCTCGTTCCCGGAAAAAACATCGTCCGAAAGTTGCATCAGATTGTGTAAACCCGGCATTTCCGGCAGAATTTCCTGCTGAGCTGCGGTTGAGTCCTGCCATAGGGTGGCAATCATAAGTCCGAAGAGAAGTTTGTACATGGGGCGCACGAGGGACCGGTGTTTTAAAGGCCAGGGCAGGAATACTTTGTGAATCAGACTCTGATCGGCGTCCGGTTTGTCTCATAATTGCCCGATTTTTGCCAGGATCTGCCATTCTTCAGCGAACTGCACCCCTGCGAAACGATTTTGTGCCTCACCGAGGAGAACGATCATCATGCTTTCAGAAGAACTCGAACGGCTCCAGAAACTGCGCGACGCGGGCACTCTCACTGAGGAAGAATTCCACGCCGCAAAGCAGCGGCTGCTTCAAAGCCCTGATCCCAATCCGTACACATATGTCGCGCCGCCAGGCCAGCCTGCAAACGTTCTCGGCAGAATTCACGGGCTGGAGGAACGAACATGGTGCATGCTGATGCATCTATCTCAGTTGCTGATTTTCGCAGGAGGTATCGGCGTCGCCGCTCCGATCGTGATGTGGGCCGTCAGCAAAGACGACTCCCGCGCTGCCCATCGCCACGGTCTGGTCATCCTCAACTGGTACATCAGTGCCTTAATTTACGGGCTGGTTTCCGGAGCCCTGTGCTTCATCGTGATCGGGATCTTCATGCTGCCGGTGCTGGCAGCGCTCACGGTGATCTTTCCGATCATCGGTGCGATGAAATGCAACGAAGGCACACTGTGGAAGTACCCACTGTCAATTCAGTTCTTTGATCCGGATATCGTGTGAGTCTGGCTGCCTAATACTCCAGCGAGGCATCGCGGCTTCGCCGCTTGCCTCAGACCAGTTGATTGTAGTGAAGGATTCGCTTGAGGACATCCTGTGGCATCGCAGTCGCGGCGTCCTGCCGCGAAAGTTTAACGCCTTGTGGCCAAATCCGGAGTGACTGGAAACAGAGACGGGCCGGGTTGTGGCAACTCGTGCCAAGGCTGCGATTCCTGTAGCTTGGACATTCATGTCCGAGATACTGACCAAACACGGTCGCATTATCGAGCGGCTGTCAAGGTCCAATAACCATCGCTTCGACCGTGTTTCATGGCCATGCGACGGACATGAATGTCCATCCTACGTTTGATCGTTCCGCCATCCCACCCAACCCAAATACAAAGCACGAGCGGGATGGCAAGCTGGAAGTTTACCCCACTTCATACGTTACGACACCGTGACGCTGGGCGCGGCTGATGCGGTCAGTGGCGTACAGACCGGCCAGAATAAATTCCACGCACGATGCACGCACGGCAGCGTTGTCTGCCGCGTTCACTTCGAACGCCTTATCCCAGATCGGCGGGACTCGTTTGAGCAGCGTTTCGTAGTGCGCACTGGGCAGCATATCGCCGACTTCGATTTTGACACCCTTGGCGAAAATCTGGGCAATCGATTCCAGTCCGTGCTGTTCGACGTACTCTTCGAAGACCGACTTGATGGCTTCGGCAATGACGGCATCCAGAACCTGGCGTTCCGTCATTTGATGACTGCTCATCATGTCCACTTCCAGCTTGCCGAGCGATGAAGAGTACAGGTGTCCCAGATCGCTGATCCGCGGCACGGCAGGTTTCTCATTCAGCACACACGCACGACGTCGCGCGCTGGCGATCATCGTTTGATAATTGGCAATACTGAATCGCGCGCTGACGCCCGAATGTTGATCAATGTAGCGACTCTTGCGGGCCGCACGACTGACTTCTTCGATGATCTGTTTCATGAAAAACGGCACCACGATCGGGAAATCGCCGTCCAGAGACAGTTCACATTCCTGTTCCATGATCTGAATGCCCGTATCGCGCTCGGACGGATAGTGTGTCTGAATCAGGCTGCCGATGCGGTCCTTGAGCTGTGGAATCACTTTGCCGCTGCGGTTGTAGGTGGCCGGATTGGCGGAAAACAGAATCATCACGTCCAGATCGAACTGCACTGGATAACCACGAATCTGCACGTCACGTTCTTCGAGAATATTGAACAGGCCGACCTGCACGAGTTCGTCCAGTTCCGGAAGTTCATTCATCGCGAACAGACCGCGATGCATGCGCGGGATGAGGCCAAAGTGCAACGCGTCTTCGGCTGACATGCTGGTTCCGCCCGCGAGCTTCGCAGGATCGATTTCGCCGATGATGTCGGCAAACTTCGTTCCCGGTGCCAGGCGTTCGGCGTATCGTTCTTTTCGAGGCCACCAGCGAATGGGGATCTGTTCCGGCGGGAGTTCCGCAACGCAGCGTTTGCCTTCCGACGTGATGGGATTGTCTGGATCTTCATGAACCGGACAGCCGGGCAGGTCCAGATACGGAATCACTTCATCCAGAAATCGTGGCAGCGAGCGCATCATACGACTCTTGCCCTGGCCTTTTTCGCCCAGGAACAGGATGTCGTGACCCGCGAGGATTGCGAGACTGATTTCAGGAATCACCGTGTTTTCGTAGCCCACGATCCCGGGAAAAAGTTCGGCACCGCTGGCCAGCATTGCCTGAAAATTTGACCGGATCTCTTCTTTCACATTCCGCGACTTCCAGCCGCTGGCCTTCAGTTCGGCAAGATTGGTCGGGCGATTCGTTGAATTCATTAGATCTGGATCCGATTCAAAACCAGGACATTGTTAGACTCCGCAGGATTGTAGACGTGTCCATCGAGTTCGTCATTCGTTTTCTCAGATCGCCCTTCAGATCCCCACCCCGGAATGTTTTATGCCCTGGCTAGTTTCCAAACCTGGGCTCGACCGACGCAGGGTCGGCAGGGGCCAAAGGCATCGGGACTCAACGAGTCATCACCGACGTAGTCGTTCGCCCCATCCGGCTTCACGCCGGTGGACCGCAGGTTTGGCAACTACAGCCCCGCGTCATCGACCGCCATCTTCGACAGATCCCAAAGGCCGATCGTCGTGTCTTTGTTGCCGATTGCCAGTTGTGTGCCATCCGGGGAAAAATCGAGTCCTACGCCCGCGTCTGGTAACGGGATATGTGCCACCACTTTCTTCGTATTCACATCCGCCACTTCCGCTGCGTAGCCTCCACCATTGTTGGTCCATGCGATGCGCCCGGAGTCAGCCGAAAAGCTCATCTCGCCTGCATAAATCTGCGAAGTCGCAAAGTCGGCAGTTCGGGCAATACTCGCCTCTGCTCCGGGAAGCCATTGATGGACGGGTTGCAGTGTCGATGCGTCGCGCAAACTGATCGTTGATTGGAACTGGCCGCCGTCGAGCGGTACAGCGTCAACGGTGGCAACCCAACGTCCGTCCGGGGATGCAGACAGATTGCTCATCCCTTTGATCTCGACCTGCTTAATACTACAGCGCTAGGTTCAGTCTATCCATAGATGGAGGAATAGTTGAAGATTGATTTTTGTGGGATCAGGAACGGAGTGTTTTTGGGAATATTGGGAATGGAGTTCATGGCATGGATGCCTCGACGATTTTTGGCCTTAGGCCGGAACTGGAAGCGTTTCTTGCGAGGTTTGATGCCTGTTTCACGCGGAGCGATACGCGAAGTCACATGACGACGTATGTGAGCGGGCAGCTTTCGGATGTGGAGCGGAAGAACGTCGAAGCGATGGCGTTGGC
>JAYSPO010000075.1:0-10248 GCA_043722015.1 Candidatus Kuenenia sp.
GCTAAGCTGCGGAATTCGCGCGTCCGCCACCGTCAATGCGACGTTTTAGAAGCGAAAACGTTCGGGGCAAAAAAATGCATGGGCAGAAAAATAGCAGCCGTTTTTTTGCCCAACATTTTTTTGCCCATAATGTTGAGGCCAGACGATACTTCTTAGCCCGGCGGCGGATCGTTGAAAAAGAATGCCCCGTCTCGACTCAGAGAGTCAAGCTACTATGTCCGATTCCATTTTGACAACAGATCGCCTTCAGGGCCAACCGGTGCTGCGGTCGGCCACGTCGAAGAACATTGCGAGAGCGACTTCAGCACAACTGATTCCTCATGTGCGGGCTTTGGCGGAATCACTGCAATCGGCGTCAGCAGGACAACTGCAGGATGAGGTGAGTCTCGTCCGCCGCGAAATGGCCTGCGGACAATCGACAACCGAACCACATCTGCTGATTGCCGGATTGGCGTTGGCAACCGAAGCTCTGCGGCGCACGGTCAACGTCACGCTCTATGACGTGCAGTTGTTGGCTGCAATTGCGATGTCACGGCGCTGCATCGCTCAAATGCAGACGGGTGAAGGGAAGACGTTCGTGGCGCTGGCCGTCGCGCTGCACCTGTCACTCGCGGGCCGCGGCGTGCATGTGATTACGCCGAATATCTATCTCGCGAAACGCGACCATGAGCTTGCGGCAAAGGTGGCCGCTCCGCTGAGGATTTCCGTGGCTCTGCTGCCGGAACGTGTGGACGCAGCAAAGAAGACTCCGGCCTATGAAGCAGATGTGACGTACGGAACCGGGCATGAATTCGGTTTCGATTATCTCCGCGATCAATTGACACTACGAGAAAAGTCACGACAGCGATTGGGTGAACGGCTGTTGCACAATCTCCGGCAGGACGCCACGTCTCGTCGCACTACGATGCAGCGCGGGTTGGCGTATGCAGTCATCGATGAAGCGGACAGCGTGTTGATTGACGACGCGGGTTCTCCGCTGGTCCTCAGTTTTGGTTCCAACGACCGCGCGCCGGACGCAGATGCACACATGACTGCGAAAGCACTGACGGAAGTTTTGCGACAGGATGTGGAATTTGTGCTGGAACCGTCGAGTGGTCGGGTTGCGTTGACTGAGGCCGGTGTGCAGCGCTGCCATGCGGATGATGTGGCCATCCCGGTGCTGCAACTTGTGCGGCCATGGACGGAGTACGTACAGCAGGCACTGCGCGCCAGGTTCTTGTTCCGCCGCGGCGTACATTATGTCGTTCAGAAAGATGAAGTACGCATTGTCGATGAAACCACCGGCCGGATTTTCGAAGATCGGTCGTGGCAGGACGGCCTGCATCAGGCGATCGAGGCGTCACAGGATCTGCCGGTTACTGCCGAAAAAAATGCCGTTGCCCAGGTGACCAGGCAAAGATTTTTCAGACTCTATGAAAATCTTTCCGGCATGACGGGGACCGCCATCGGCTGCGAACGGGAATTCAGCGACGTCTACAATCTGACGGTCGAAGAAATCCCGCTGCGCGTACCGTCGCAGCGCGTGGTGCTGCCGACTCGGTTCTTTGTGAATCATACCGCCAAGTATCATGCGATCACATCAGACGTCGTGCTGGTGCAACAGCTCGGTCGAGCCGTGCTGATCGGGACACGATCAATTTCGGACAGTGAAGCGCTGGCAGCAAAGCTGGCTTCACACAACATTGAATGTCAACTGCTGAATGGACTGCAGGACGCTGCAGAGGCAGAGATTATTAGCCGTGCCGGACATCCTCGAAGCGTCACCATCGCCACGAATCTTGCGGGACGGGGGACGGACATTCATCTGCACCCGGAAGTGCGTGCCAATGGTGGTCTGCATGTGATTGTCGCCGAGTGTCAGACGTCGTCACGCATGGATCGACAGTTGATCGGACGCTGTGCCCGTCAGGGTGATCCCGGTTCCGCTCAGGCGTACGCATCTGCAGAAGACAGCCTGATCGCTCTCCACGGCCCATGGCTGGTGGAAGGGCTGCAGCGTGAAGCGGAGGCAAACGGTGAAGTTGACTCAGATTTTTCTTCGCAGTTGAAACGTATTCAGGCGACTGCAGAGCGACAACAATATGCCTCCCGCATCAATATGCTCCGCCGCGACATCGCCCGCGATTCGCTGCTGAAGAGTGTGAAATGAGGCAGATCCTGTCCGCCGGAAAGAATTTTCCAGCAAGGCTCGAATCACCGAGGGCCACACTCCAGTCCACAGCAGGTTGACCGAATTCATTTCGCTCAACAATGCTGCGCTCAAACTGGCACCGCTCAAACCGGCGGCGCCCTTTGACAGGTCCGCTCGCTGCAACACTACTCAACCGTTGCTGCAAGCTGTCTCCATCCCCAGCGATACAGGTTGCGCGATTCTGTGTAGCGGGACTCCGATGCCGCTGAGCCCAGCACAATCACAATCAATCGCTTCCCGTCGCGTTCTCCTGTCGAAACGAGACATGCACCGGCCTGATCCGTCGTGCCCGTTTTGATCCCGTCGTAACCTTCTGTCGCCAGCAGATCGTTGGTGTTTTTCCAGAGCACATTTCTGGTGTAGCCGCCGGGCCCACTGACAACCGTGCCTCGCTGGCGAGTTGACGTGTAGTTTCGAAATAGTACACTGCCCAGCGTTGTGCGAGCCAGAATTGCCAGATCACTGACGGTGGTGACGTGTGATTTCTCAGACAGTCCGTGGGGATTGCTGAAATGCGTGTTGACCATCCCGAGCCGCGCGGCTTCGGCATTCATCGCAGTGACAAACAACAGGAGCGGGTCTGCTGCTGCGGTTGTCGCAGATGCTTCTGCCGGAAGAACAAGTCTGGCTCCAAAGTGTTCGGCCAATGCCACACTCATATCGTTGCCGGAGGGCAGCAACAGTCCGAACAGCCCCTCGCGAACAGACACGGATTCACCTGCTCGCAGATCGGCCGTTGAGCCCCGTGTTTCGTCGCCGCGGGGAGACATGGTGATGACTTCATCCAGGACTTCCGGGCGTTCTTCTGCCAGCCGCACGACAAGCCATGCGGTCATGATCTTAGTCGTGCTTGCGAACGGCAGAGGCGTCGCAATTTCATGACCAGCGACCGTTTTTCCATCCGCCGCATCCACGATGATCCAACTGTCACAGGATACAAACGGTGGTCCATCGAGAGCATCCATTGGTTGCCGCGTCAGTGTCTCAGCATTCACGATTTCCGGACTCGGAACAACAGACTCTTCGACAACCGGACCCAATGCCTTCCAGAGCAATGCATCGGCAATTCCAGTCGTCGGTAGCATAATCGCCTCCTGAAATTTTCGGACGGCGGCCTCCGTGGCTGGCCCAAAATCGCCGTCCACACCAAGGTCAGGCGACGGCTGCGAGCGGGCGTTCAGAGTCCTCTGAAGGAATTCAACGCGCGTCCCAAAAGCCCCGATCTTCAGTTCCTGCGGCCCGTCAGCTGGATTGCGTTCCCATTCCGGGTTGAAGTGATCAAACGCCGTTCGAGCAATGCGACCGATCAGGACCTGGGCAGCATTATCGTCGTTCCAGCTTCGATCCTTGTTCTCTGTGGTGAGTACGCAGATCACAAAAGGTCCCTTCGGACCAAACACGATCCCTGCGTCACAGCGACTGGTCGATACCGCGCCTGACTTGTGAGCCACCTTTGTTTCTTTGGGCAGCTCCCTGACGAGCATGTCTTTGTCATCGCACGCCAGCAAATGCTCAATCATGGCCTTGCAGGAATTTTCTGCGGCCGCAGTGCCTTTGTGAATCTGCTCCAGCAGCTCCGCCATCTCGCGGGCCGTTGTGCTGCCCAGCCCATACAGTCGGCTTTGTTCGGGCGAGATCGATGTGTCACCGCGATAGACTTTTGAATTCAGTCGAGTATGCGGAAACCCGAGCGTTTCCATCGTTGAGGCCGTAGTTGGCAGTCCGACCTGATCGACCACAAGATTCGTCGCCGTGTTGTCCGAGTACCGAATCATCAGGCGGATCGTGTCGCGGACCGACATCGTGAGCCCGGGAGTAAAGTGATCCGTCAGAATGCCCGATCCTGGAACCTTGTCTGCCTCGGTCAGCGTGATCTGTTTTGTCAGATCCAATTCACCGCGATCGGCGATGCGGTAGGCGGTCACCATCACCGGAAGTTTGATCAGGCTGGCAGTTGGCTGCACCGTATCCGCCCGCCAGGCAAATTGTGCACCGGTCTCCAGGTGGCGAATGTACACGCCGACCTCGCCCGGATGTGCCTCAATCATCGATGTCAGATCAGACGCCAGGTCCGCCGCCATCACGCGGGAGACATCGAACAGAGAGACTTCCACCAGAAACAGGCAGGCTGTCACAGACACGATCGAACGGAGAAACATGAAGCATCCTCGGCTGGCCAGTTATTGACGATGTCCAACTCGTAGGGTGTGACAAGCAACGCGCAGGCACACCAGATCACCGTTATGGTGTGCCTTCGCTGCCGCTTGTCACACCCTGCAAAATCACAGATTCGCCGACCCACGCTGATGCTTCGGGTTTATGTCAGGTTCGACCTCGCTCTATATTAATGTTCCACCACGTCTTTCATTTTCTGCAATCCGAGCATGGCGACTTCCAGAGGATTTCTGTCCCATAAGTCCTGTCGGAACAGTTCCAGTGACAGGTACCCATCGTAACCGATCGCCGTCAATTGGTCGCAGTAGAATCGCAGATCAATTGCACCATCACCTGGTAAAACTCGATCCGAATCGTGTTGAGTGCTGGCCGGAGGCGCAGCGGGTGCGTCGTTGAAATGCGAGATAGCAATCTGGTGTGCCTGCAATTTGCGGATGGAGGCTGCAGAACCGCCGCCGCGCCAGCAGTGGAACGGATCAATGACAATCGTGGCGTCCGGGTGTCCTGATCGCTGAATGATGTCGATGGCATCGTCGATCGTATTGATGTCATCGACGAACCCAAGATATTCAAATGCCGGCTTCACACCGTATGATTTCCCGAGTTCCAGGAGTTCGGCATAGTGCCGGGCTCCGAGTTCGCGATCCGCGATTCCTGGTGGCGGACCCGCGATGGAAAATTCTGCTCCCACGGCAGCAGCCTGTTCCAGTCGGCGACGCACTTCGCTGATCGCCGCATTGTGTTCGACACCAGCGGGCTGAAACCAGCCGGCAAGATAAATCGTGGTCGGAATTTTCAGGCCGCTGTCGTTGATCGCTGTTCGAATCTCCGCCAGAGTTCCTCCAGCCCCAAGATGCGTGTCGATATGATCGTGCCACAGTTCAATGGCTGCATAGCCCGCCGAGGCAGCGACTTCGATCTGCTTCAGGATGGGAGTGGTAGCGATAGTGCTGGCATTCAGGCAATAACGAAATCGTGACACGGAACGAACTCCCTGGTTGCGGGGCGGGGGCGGCAACATTCATAACTGCCGCGCGAATGACATTCATGGCCATCGGCATGATAATTGACAGCATTTAGTTTAGCCAGAATGCCGTTTCTCCCGGTCACAGCGAGAAAGCAATCAACTTTCAATGCGTTCCCACCGAAATCCGCGACTGGACCCCGCACCCGTCGCGGTTTTTGGTGCGCTACATCCTGAGGCGCTTGTTCGCTATTATTCTCGTTCTTCTGTCCGGCGAATCCTGAACCAACGAGAATGAGAACTCGAACATGAAAGAAAAAACCTACCTGGCGGTCGATCTGGGCGCAGAAAGCGGCCGCGTGATGGCGGGACGGTTTGACGGGCAGCATGTTTCCTTGCATGAAATTCACCGCTTCAGTAACGGTCCCGTGAGGCTCGGTGGGACACTTCGCTGGAATCTGATTGGACTGTGGAGCGAAATTCAGAATGGCCTGCGTGAAGCAGGCACGCAATATGGCGCGTCTGTGTCATCGATAGGAGTTGACACCTGGGGCGTCGATTTCGTGCTGATGAATCGTAACGATGAGATCCTCGGCCAACCCTGGAACTATCGCGATTCCCGCACCGACGGAATGTTGGCGAAAGCTCTGCAGCGTGTCCCACGCGCGGAGATTTTTGCACGGACCGGTCTGCAGTTTATGCAGATCAATTCATTGTATCAGTTGCTGGCGATGTGCGAACGCGATCCCGAACTTGTCGAACAGGCCACGAAATTCCTGATGGTCCCGGATTTTTTCAACTGGTGCCTCAGCGGCAGCCGGGTTGTCGAATTCACCAACGCCACGACAACGCAGATGTTGAATGCAAAGACGCGTGGCTGGGCGGTGGACATGCTTCGCAAGCTGGAGATCCCCACCGAGATGTTTCCGGAAATTGTGATGCCGGGCACGCAGCTCGGAAGTCTGCGCCGCGATGTGGCGGAATTCACAGGGCTGAAAGATGTGAAAGTGATCGCTCCAGCCACACATGACACCGGCTCCGCAGTGGCGGCGGTGCCGACGTCGCATACCGGCAATCCGAACTGGGCCTACATCAGTAGTGGCACATGGTCGCTGATGGGCGTCGAAGTTCAGGACGCCATCCTGTCTGAGAAGGCGCTCGAACGCAATGTCACGAACGAAGGCGGGATCGATGGCACCTACCGGCTGCTCAAAAATATCATGGGACTGTGGCTGGTGCAGCGCTGTAAGGTCGCGTTTGAAGAACGCGGACTGAAAGCGGACTATGCAGAGCTGACTCGCAAAGCGGCTGGCGCGACGCCGTTTCGCTCGCTTGTTGATCCGGATCATCCGGGATTTCTGCGTCCCACAGACATGACGGAAGCGATTGCCGCCGAATGCCGGCGAGTCGGGCAACCAGTTCCGGAAG
Source organism: Candidatus Kuenenia sp. (assembly GCA_043722015.1). Classification (GTDB taxonomy): domain Bacteria; phylum Planctomycetota; class Planctomycetia; order Planctomycetales; family Planctomycetaceae; genus SXXK01. Next base: position 6,759 of record JAYSPO010000075.1, read on the forward strand.
ACGAGGGACAATTCGTCCGGTGCGCTCTTGAAAGCCTGGCGCTGAAGTATCGGATGGTGCTCACATGGTTGGAAGAACTCACCGGCGTCAAGGTCACAGTGGTTCATGTCGTCGGTGGCGGAGCGAGAAATGCGTTGCTGAATCAGTTCACGGCCGATGCGTGTGGTGTTCCGGTGATCGCCGGTCCTGTGGAAGCAACCGCCTTGGGGAATGTGTTGGTTCAGGCGATGTCAGCCGGGGATGTTTCGTCACTGAGCGAAATCCGCGACGTCGTCCGCCGCTCAGAATCCATCACCGAATTTCATCCGAGAAACGCAGATGACTGGAGCGATGCCTGGGAACGCTTCAAGCGGATTTGCGACGTGTAGTGCTTTGGAAAAGGGGGTCAGGAACCAATAGTGCGAAGCACCCTCTGGGCCATTTGGCTATTGGTTCCGGACCCCTTTCCCAAAGCCGTCAGGAACCCCGCGATTCCTCTTCACGGAGGTTGGCTTCGAATAATTCGTTTTGAACGGGAATGAGGCAATCGAGAATCGAATGGACGACTTCCGACGGCGACCCATTCGCATCCACTTCATGTATGATGGCCGGATCGTACTGTTGCAGGACCGGCGCAGTTACCTCGCGATAGACGTCAAACCGACGACGAATGATCGATTCATTGGCATCATCCGTTCGATTTTCTCGAATCGCTCGGCGGCGAATTCGGTGGATCATGTCCTCCTCGTCGGAACACTTCAGGTAGATCACCCGATGAATTTCCAGGTGTTCCTGAATCATCTCCACCTGACGCACGTTGCGCGGCATGCCGTCCAGAATCAACAGGTCTTCGCGCGGCTTGAACCATGACAAAGCCACGTACGCTTCAAGGGCTGTCCGCCAGATCTTAATGGTCAGTTCATCCGGCACCAGCTCGCCGCGGGAGATGTGATTATAGACCTCGCGACCGTTCACTGAACCGATATCGATCGAACGAAACACGTCGCCCACCGACAGATGAAAAAATCCGGGGATATTGGACAGAATTTTTCCCTGAGTGCCTTTGCCGACGCCAGGGGGACCAAACAGTGGAACACAGCGATATCGCGGTCTTGTCGTCATTCTCTTTTTCCACAGAGCTTCAAACGAGTCTCATGCCTCGGGCTTTAGAAAGAGGGGCAGGAACCAATAGCCAAATGGCCCAGAGGACGCTCCGCACGATTGGTTCCTGCCCCCTTTTCTTTGCCGCCTTAATATTCCGGAGTATGACGCCGCCCCGGTACGCTTGCCAGCAGCCGAAGAAATTAAGTTTCCTGACCGCAAGCCCTGAGAATACGGCCGGTTGGCTAACAGAAAAGGGCAACCTGCAAAAACAGGTTGCCCTCAATTTCGATCTGCGGTTTACCCTGAAAGCACCGCAAACGCCGAATTGTTATTCGCTCTTTGGAGCGTCGTCAGTCTTTGGCTCTTCTGTCTTCGGAGCGTCATCCGCCGGAGCTTCCGTCTTCGGCTCTTCCGTTTTCGGAGCGTCATCAGCCGGAGCTTCCGTCTTTGGCTCTTCTGTTTTCGGAGCGTCATCCGCCGGAGCTTCCGTCTTCGGCGCGTCGCCTTCATGGGCGTGCGCATCTTCACCTTCATGTGAATGTGGCACCACGGCACCGCCCGCGACGCCTGAACCACCACCACCACCGCCAGGTCCGGATGTTTTTTCATCCGCCGTGCATCCCAGCATCCAGGACACACTGCCCAACAACACCAACGTACCCAGTGATCGAATCAATTTCATTTCCCAGCCTTTCAAAAAACCAGTCAAGACCCAGTGTCGCGACCCAAAAACCGCCTGTCCAAACGGTTAAGCGACTGCTAAACCCTACGAAAAAACATCCGAAAATCAATGCCTTGCCAATGCGAAAACGACCAAGTTCCACAATTGAGGCTGGAACATGAAGAAACAGGGGATACATTGCGCAATCTGAGACGATTCAACGAGTTCTCCGCCCATTTCTCTAAGAAAAACTACTGATGGACGGCGAGGAAACAGAAGCCAGCCAGCCGGACAATGAATCGTTGTTTTCGGATTCCGGCGCTTCAGTCCAGCCGCATGAAAAGGTTCGCACGTTCCCCACCACGCCGGGCGTGTATCTGATGAAGGACGCTCAGGGACGAGTCATCTACGTCGGCAAAGCTGTGAATCTTCGGAGCCGTGCCGGCAGTTACTTCACAAAGGCTGCTGAAGTCGAGCTGCGGACTGCGAAGCTCATCCCCGAAATTGCAGACATCGACTATATCGATGCCGACAGCGAAGTCGATGCTTTGCTGATCGAAGCACGACTCATCAAGGACATTCAGCCTCGCTTCAATGCGCAACTCAAAGACGACAAGACGTTTCCCTATCTGCAGATCACAACCCGCGAAGATTTTCCTCGCGTTGAATTCACTCGACAACCCGAGACATCCGGCGTCAAACTGTATGGCCCGTTCACCAATGCCGGACAACTGCGCGGCACGATTGCTGTGCTGCAGCGGATTTTTCGATTTCGCACCTGTACTCTGGACATCGCCGAGAATGACGAACGCTGGCGCTGGTTTCGACCGTGTCTGCTGGCCAGCATCAATCAATGCACCGCGCCCTGCAACATGCGGATCAGCAAAGAAGATTATCGCGAAGACATCCGCCGCTTGCGCGTTTTTCTGGACGGCGGGAAAGCCAGTCTGCTGAAAGAACTGGAAACCGCCATGCTGTTGGCATCAAAGGAATTGAAATTTGAAAAGGCCGCGCGCATTCGCGATGAGATTCAGTCCCTGAAGAGTCTCAGCGAACGAGGCGATCTGGAAAGTCATGCCCAACCGGAGGTCTTCTATGTCGATCCGCAAAAGGGGTTAGCGGGTCTGAAGAAAGTACTGAAGCTGGCCGAACTGCCGCGCCGCATCGAAGGCGTGGACATTGCTCATCTGCAAGGCAGCGAAACGGTCGCCAGCCTCGTGCAGTTTATCGATGGACTTCCGTTCAAACCGGGCTACAAGCGGTACCGAATTCAATCCGTGGAAGGCGTCGATGACTTTGCCTCCATGCGTGAAGTGATCACGCGGCGATTTCGCAGACTGTCGCAGGACGGTGAATCGTTTCCGGATCTGCTGCTGATCGACGGCGGCAAAGGACAACTGAGCGCTGTGATGGAAACCTTCGCGGTCCTCGGGATCACACCGCCCACGACGATCTCACTTGCCAAGCGGGAAGAAGAAATCTACGTGCCTGGCGACTCGGAACCACTGCGCCTCAGCCGCCACGCCTACAGCCTGCGGCTGTTGCAGTACGTCCGCGACGAAGCCCACCGCTTCGCACAGCATTACCATCACATGCTCCGCCATAAGACCACGTTTGACGACAATCAGGGGAAAGGGCGAAAACGCAAACCGAAGCTGTGAGACAGGGACTTTCTGCCGGAAAGGACTGTATTTGGTAGGTCCTTTCTGCCGGAAAGGACTTCGCAACATGTTGCGACACGCGACC
>JAYSPO010000076.1:0-9161 GCA_043722015.1 Candidatus Kuenenia sp.
GTACTGGGATATTGAGATGCGATGATGTACGCGACCGATTTGCGGCAGATTCCATTGTTCTTTTTGTGGATTTTGTGCCTCTTTGTGGCCAGCAACACCTTGAATCGCAAACAGACGCCTGAACGAATATTGCTGGCCACAAAAACTCACAAGACTCACAAAAAATAAGAGCAGAACGGAACCTCGCTCGTTGCGACTGACATCTCGTCAACCTGGGTTGCGGGCGAAGCCCGCGCCATGTTGATTCGTGTTGATTCGCGGTTTAAACACGAGTCTTCCTCCGCGCACTTCATTTGTCGTTGAACCAAATTTCAAATTTCAAATTTCAAATATGAATAGAACAATCGCGGCCCGACGGGCGTGCGCGAACTTGCTTGTGCCTCGATCGCCGTTCCACCATGCGACAGTGACTGGCCATGGACTCGGACATGAATGTCCAAGGTACGGGAATTCACAGTTGCTGGGCTGGGGTCATCGGGATTTCCACGCATGCGGCTTCGATTTCACTTCGGATCAGCAATTTGTTGCCGGTCAGGCAGAGTGTGTTCCAGCAAACGCCGTCGATGGTCTTCAGAGTTCCGAGTTCGCGGTATTCATCCGGCGTGGCTTCCAGCAGGAACAGTTCGCCCGATTCGCTGTGAAGCAAAATGAAGTTGCCGACTCCGAGCACCTGGCCATGACCAAAGCGACCGCGGCGTTTCCACATTTGTTCCCCGTCGGAGAGGCGCGCACATTCCATGAAACCGTTGGAAAGAGAATATGCAAAACCATCGTGAATGATGGGGCTGGTCAGTTTGGTTTTGAGAACCTTCGGACTGTTCCAGACGGACGAGGCGATCAGTTTGCCGCCCAGTTGTCCCAGATGAATTCGCTCCCCTCCTCCGTCCGGATATCCCTTGGATGTCATGACGTCCGTATCTGAAAGGACAGAAATCTGCGACGTATTGGCACCACCGTCAGATTCACCGGGGCGAGCGTGGCTCCACAGAATTTCACCGGTTGCAGGGTTGAATCCCATCGCCTGCGACTCGCACGTCAACAGGATCTGACGCTGCCCGGCAACGGTGGTAAGCACAGGCGAACCGTAGGCGATCATGGCATCGCCATTCTTCCATTTCAGTTCCCCGGTTTTGAGATCAAACGCCAGCAGAGTCGCACGCTTTGGCCCGTCCGGTCCTCCTCCGGCGACAACGACTGTTTCATCCACAATCAATGGAGCACCCGAGCGAGCCCATGCCAGTCTGGTGTTTTCTTCGAACTGCGTCCCCAAGCCATCGGTGTCTTCAACTTCGCTCAGGCTGATGCCCAGGATTGTGTTCAAATCCTGCTGCCAGACCACCGAGCCATCAGAGCCGTTCAGGCAGACAAGATTTCCCACAGCACCGACCGCATAGATGCGGCTCTGATGAATCGTCGGTGTGGAACGAGGTCCGATCCGGCCCAATCCCATCTTGTCTTTGTGGCGTGCGGCGTGACTGTAGATCCACTTGAGTTCACCAGTGCTGATTTCGTAACACGTCACGCATTCCTGATCTCCGCGCTGCTCCATCGTGACGGCGTAACCGTTGCGGGCTGAGAACCCGGACCAGCCTGCTCCGATCGGCTGTTTCCAGATGATACGTGCTTTCTGCGCAAATGCTGTAGAGTCGATCTGCAGTCCGTTCGCAACGATGCCGTGTTGTGCTGAACCAAGAAACCGTGGGAAATCTGTCGCGGATTCAACCGAGAAATCAGCGTTAGCTATCATAGGCGCATCGGTTGTCACGATTTCATCACGCTGAGCCCAGATCGGTTCGAATCGAAGCACATTGACGTCGCCACCGTGGACCGGACGCAGGATCTTGATCAACGCGTAGATGACCAACATTAACAGCGCTGCGCCGAGCAGTCTTTTCCACCACCGCCAGCGGCTGAACAACAAGATCCACGCCAACCACAGCACGACCAGACCAGCAGCCGTGAAGACCGTCACCACCATGATGACGTCGAGCCCCAGGTTCATGGCGTCTTCGATTTCGCTGACGAACACCTGAGCCAGAACGGCTGCCGCCATAATGAGCCCGGTCAGGATCGTCATCTTGACAGGAAATCGAGGAAGGTGGACGGCGATTTTTGGTTCCACAGGATGTGGCTGGCTGCCAGATTCAGTAGGCATAATCAGTTCTTATACTTTGCGTGGCCATGAGTCGAGTGTAGCCGGATTCATCAGAATTCGGAGGTATCGATTATTTCTCGCCGAATTCTGACGAATCCGGCTACAACATCACATCTCAATCAGACCCGCGGGGAGTATGAAAGGAGGAATTACGCACGCACTGTCGTCAATGGTTCGCCCACGGTCCAGTCGCGACCGCTGCGGATGACTTTCCGGTACAGAGTATCGCGTTCGACAGGGATGCGGCCAGCTTCACGAATCAACCGATGCAGCTGTTCCACAGTCATCCCCTCCGGAGTTTTCGCACCGGCGTCGTGGTAAATCAATTCATGGACGACTGTGCCGTCAATATCGTCGGCTCCGTAACTGAGCGCCAACTGAGCGGTCTGCTCACCCAGCATGATCCAGTAGGCTTTGATATGATCAAAATTGTCCAGCATCAGGCGAGACAAAGCCACCATTCGTAAATCAAACACGCCGTCCGCTTTCCGGATCGACGAAAGTTCGGTGTTTTCAGGATGAAACGCCAACGGAATGAACGTCTGGAATCCGGACGTTTCATCCTGCAGCGTTCGCAGACGCATCAGGTGATCCACTCGATGCCGCGCCTGTTCGATGTGACCATACAGCATTGTGGCATTGGAACGCAGACCAAGCTGATGAGCCGTTCGATGCACATCGAACCACACATCGCTGTCGGCCTTGTGTTCGCAGATCTGCCGTCGGACTTCCTCGTCAAAGATTTCAGCCCCACCGCCCGGCATGCTGCCCAGACCGGCTTCGATCATCTGCTCCAGGATCCATTGCACGGGCTTTTTTGTGATGAAGCTGAACCAACTGATCTCAACAGGCGTCCAGGCCTTGACATGAATTTCGGGACACGTTTCATGGATGATCCGGACGACATCCAGATACCAGTCAAAACTTTTCTTATGATGCAGGCCCCCGACAACGTGAATCTCCGTCGCCCCCGCCGCGCGGCCTTCGAGGACACGCTCGCGGAGCATGTCGTCGGTGAATGTGTAGGCTTTTTCGTCCTGCAGGTCGGCGCGAAACGCACAGAACCGGCAGCGGTAGACGCAGACGTTTGTCGGGTTCAGATGGATGTTCGTGTTGTAAAATGCAAAGTTGCCGTTCCTGCGTTCGCGGACAGAATTTGCAAGCTGACCCAGTACATGCAGATCAGCACGTTCATCCAGCAGGACGCCGTCGTCAAAACTTAGACGTTCGCCCGCCAGCACTTTATCAGCGACAGCACGAAGTGATACATCATTGATGGACAGAGACATGGTTGTGACTTTGCATTGAACGGATTTCAAAACACCCAGACATCCAGACATCCAAGGATCAGGATGCCGAAACTGATAATGGCGTTAACATTGAAGAAGGCGAGGTTGATTCGATTGAGGTCATCAGGGCGGACAAGCCAGTGTTCATACATGAGCAAGCCGCCGATGGCGATGACTCCGATCAGAAAAACGAGTCCCAGTCCGGCTATTTTCCACAGCAGCAGCAGCATCGCAATCGTGATGAGATGACTGAGCAATGCGATTCGCAAAGCTGAGCGAACTCCGAACCGTGCCGGAATGCTGTTCAAACGCCGCTTACGATCGAATTCTGCATCCTGACAGGCGTAAATAATGTCGAAGCCTCCCACCCAGAAAAAAATCACACCACCAAGCAACGCCGGGATCAGAGCAAACTCATCCCGCACGGCGATCCATGCGGCAATGGGCGACATCATCAGCGCCGCTGAGAGCCAGTAATGACAAAGGCTGGTCCAGCGTTTTGCCAGCGAATATCCCAGCAGAAAAAGCAGCACGGGAACGGCAAGCATCATCGGGAGTTGCTTTGGCAGAAAGATGGCTGTGGCAGCCACGAAAGCCAGACTCATCAGAATTGTAAATGCAGCGACCGCGCGGACTGACAGCAACCCTGCCGGAAGATGGCGTTTCGCCGTACGAGGATTGTCCCTGTCGATGTCACGATCAACCAGTCGATTGAATGCCATCGCGGCTGATCTGGCTGTCACCATGCAGACCAGAATTCCAATCAGGTCGCGCCAGCGGAATTCACTTCCCGGCGCGGACCAGGCAATCACAGCCGACAGCATCGCAAATGGCAGCGCGAAGACTGTGTGGCTGAAGCGGATGAGTTCCAGAAAATGTCGGAGTTGCGGAAACATGGACGGATGTACGCTTTGGGGGGACTGAGTCGGCCGCTTCGAACTTCAATCATCCAGGATTCCTGCGGCCTGTTCGCCGTAAAGATGAATCGACCGAAGCCTGACGTGCCACGTGTCAACACCGTATTTCATGTGCCGATGTAACGCGAATAAAGTGTTCTGGCCAATGCCGGGTCTTCTGTCCCACGAATGATAGCTCGACCATCGGGAAAAATGGTCATTTCGATGGGGTGTTCACCGTACGATTCCGAAACTATCACACGCACGAGAAACGGATTTGAGACAACAGTCCCGGACGCCTGCAAACGATTTGCGATGGCTGCTAACGAGAGTGTCAGTTTCTCCGGTGGCGTGACCTGCACGGCGTTTCGACCGCACAGAATGGTCGAGGATGATTTTTGAGTTCCGTGCAGCCACAAGCGTTCCGAGTGAAAACAGGCCCGGCACTGTGAGGTCGCGCGCAGTTTGCTGACGTCGACCTGACGAAACGAACCCGTCCAGACGTCGATGATCGTGAGCTTTCGATCCACCTCGTGCGCGTGTCCGGTGAGGATTTTCAGTGCCAAAGCTGCCTGGAATGAGGCGACGACATTCACCGCCGGGCCAAGCACACCGGCGGTGTCGCACGTTTCTGTTGATCCAGGCGGTGGGGGACCTGGCATCAGGCATCGCAGGCAGGCAGAATCGTGCGGAAAGATGGGCATCACCTGACCCACGCTTCCCGTGCAGCCGGTAAAGATCCACGGAATGCCGGTCTGCAGCGAAACATCATTGATCAGGTACCGGATTTCGAAGTTGTCCGTCCCGTCCAGAATCAACGACACTCCGTCCGCGAACTCTCCGATGTTCGTCCAGTCTACGTCGGCGACGATTGGTTCGATGGTGATCTCTGAGTTGACTCGCCGCAGACGTCTTGCGGCGGCAATCACCTTGGGAAGATGATCTGCAACATCCTGTTCGTCAAACAGAATCTGTCGCTGCAGATTGCTGAGTTCCACAAAGTCGCGATCGACAATCCGAACCCGCCCTACTCCAGCACGAACCATGGTATCGGCCAGCACGCATCCCAAAGCGCCACACCCGACAAGCAGCACATGACTGTCAGCCAGCCGTTGCTGACCTTCGCGGCCAACGCCGGAGAACAGCATCTGTTTGTGATAGCGAGAAAGTGACATGCTTGAGACAATCCGACGCACACGAATGTCCATCCTACGTTGCACCCATCAGACCTGCACGGACTTTTCTGCCGAGTCGTTCGGCGGCGACGACATCGCTGCCGATGACCGTGAGATGTCCCAGTTTTCGACCGACACGGATTTCAGATTTTCCGTACAGATGCACATGAATTTCCGCATGTGCAAATACTGCCTGCCATGCTGATGCTGATTGATGCTGCAAATGCTCGCCCAGCAGATTCAGCATGACTGCCGGCGTCTGCATGGAAACATCTCCTGTCGCCAGTCCGCAGACTGCTCGAAGTTGCTGTTCGAACTGGCTGCTGCGACACGCATTGATCGTCAGATGCCCGCTGTTGTGTGGACGCGGTGCGATTTCGTTGACGAGCAATTGTCCGTCGCTGGTGGCGAAGAATTCCACGCACAGGACGCCAATGACGTTGAAATGTTCCAGAATCGCGCGTGCGATCTGCTGCGCCTCAAGCGTCTGTCGATCTGAAATCAAGGGTGAGGGACTGATGGACACGTCCAGAATATGGTTTTCATGGTGATTCAGCACCGGCTCGAAGAAGCTGCAGGTTCCGTCCGCAAACCTTGACGCAACAAGGGAGAGTTCATGCGCAAACGGGACGACCTTTTCGAGGATGGCCTCTGCCACGTTAAAAGTCTTCCAGAGAGCGTCGCAGTCACTATCACTCCGGACACGAGCCTGTCCTTTGCCGTCATATCCGAGCGTGATCGTCTTGAGAATCGCGTCACCGCCAAAGTCAGCAATTCCCTTGCGAAGTTCAGACGCCGACGTGATCTTCAGGAAATCCGCCGTCGGAATGCCGAAACTGCGGAGCGACGTTTTCTCGAGGAGGCGATGTTGTGAGGCACGCAGCAGTTCCGGGCCGGGGAACACGGGAACATACTGCAGGAGTGTCTCCACCGTCGCAACGGGAATGTTCTCCTGTTCGTATGTCACGACATCGACATGCTGCGCAAATTGTCGCAGCGCGTCATGATCGGTGAAGGACGACGGCCACGATCGGTCACTGACCTGCCCTGCCGGTGAATCCTGCGGATCACCGAAGATCTGCACACCATATCCGCATTGCCTTGCGGCAATGGCAAACATGCGTCCCAACTGGCCACCACCCAGCATTCCGATCGTGGAACCGGGAGGGACAACATGTTTCTTCGACGACATGAACCGAAACTCTCCGTGCAGACGATTTTTTTATTGGACGGTGCGTGCATCAAACAATTCTTACAACACAGCTCGGATACGCTTCAGGAACTCCGCGTTTGTCGGGAATTTGTCCATCGTCTTGGTGAGTTGTTCCATGGCTTCCACAGGACTCATGCTGACGAGGCTGCGGCGGAGCATGGTAATTCCTTCCAGCAGATCCGGTTCGAGGATTTTTTCTTCACGTCGGGTTCCGGACTTCGAGATGTCAATCGAAGGCCAGATGCGACGATCGGCCAGATCGCGGCTGAGCACCATTTCCATGTTGCCCGTGCCTTTGAACTCCTGGAAAATGGCTTCATCCATGCGGCTACCGGTATCGATCAATGCCGTACCGCAGACAGTCAGCGAACCCCCTTCGTCGAAGCGTCGTGCCTGACCGAACAGTTTTTTTGGAATATCCAGAGCGCGGATGTCCAGACCGCCGGTTGCCGTGCGGCCAGTGTTGCTCCATTTGTTGAACGCGCGTGCCATACGCGTGATGCTGTCGAGCAAAATGAAGACGTCTTTGCCTTCTTCAGCCAACCGCTTGGCTCGTTCAATAATCAACTGGCTGATTCGCACATGACTTTCGACGTCACTGTCAAGAGATGAAGAAATGACTTCACCCTTGACCATGCGGCGCATTTCGGTCACTTCTTCAGGACGTTCGTCGATCAGCAGAACCATCAGGTAAATTTCCGGATGATTAATGCTGACGGAATTTGCGATGTCCTGCAGCAGCATCGTTTTGCCGGTGCGTGGAGGAGCAACCAAAAGGGCTCGCTGACCTTTGCCGATCGGACACAACAAGTCCATCACACGCATCGTCAAAGGCTTTGGTCCGACTTCGAGTCGAATCTGTTCGAAAGGATTTATCGCCGTCAACGTATCGAAGACTTTGATGTCAGCGTAGGCTTCCGGAGTATACCCGTCGATCAGCTCGACTTCGCGCAGACGTGGACCTTGATTCCGCGTTCCATTGCCGACGTCGCCGCGAATCAGCACGCCCTCGCGGAGCTTGTATTTTTCCACAAGTGAACTGGAAACAAACGGATTGGAATCTTCGGCCGCATAATTCTTCTTCGGGTCGCGCATAAATCCGTAGCCGCGGTTATGCAGTTCCAGCACGCCTTCAAAGGTGCCTTCGACGACTTCGACCGACGGCTGAATCTGTCGGCTATTGCGACGGGGCATTCCCCGATCGCGACCACCACGTCCGCCACTGTCGCGACTTGAAGCACCACCGCGTGGCTGAACGCTCTCGTTGCGCCGTCCGCGATTTCCGCCGCCAGCACTACCGCCGCCAGCACTACCGCCACCGCTGGGGCGCCGCCCTCGACCGCCGTCCTGACGACCGGAATCATGACGATTCGAACTCTGTGGGCGTCCTGAATCCCCGCGACCACGGTCATTGCGCCCGCCGTCATTGCGCCCGCTGTCACTGCGACCAGAATCGCGACCACGACCACGACCGTCATTTCTTGGTTCGTTGCGATTGCCATCACTGGGGCGATTATCATCACGACCGCGACTGTTGTCGTTACCACGACTGTTGTCGCTATTGCGGTTGTCCTCTTCAGCGCGATTGTCCTCTGAGCGGCGTTGGTCATCGTCATTGCGATTGTCATTGCGATTGTCGTTGCGATTGTCATTGCGATTGTCGTTGCGATTGTCATTGCGATTGTCGTTGCGATTGTCGTTGCGATTGTCGTCGCCACCGCGATTACTCTCGAAATTGCGATTGTCGTCGCCAGCCTCTGCAGGACCTGAACCATCAGGTCGTCGTCGGCGGCGGCGGCGGCGTTTTGGTCTTCGATCACCGCCGTCGGTGTCGCCAGTGGATTCTCCCTGCCGAGGTCCGTCAGCGGAATCTCTGTCGAATCCAGCGTCGTCAGATGCCGTGCCGCGATCGAAGTCGTCGCGATCGTCGCGGGAATCTCGGCTTTCAACTTCATCAGAAGCGTAGCGCGAGCGACTGCGGGAAGGCGGCGATTCGTTGTCGTCGTCGCCGAAATCCAGTTCGTCGGTACTAAAATATCGCATCCCCGTCTGTGACTCGACGTCAGCAATCTGACGTTCCAGACGATTCGATGTGCGTTCGCCGCGTGGAAGTCGATCGACGGGTTTGGCTGATTCCTGAGTTTCAGCGTTGGTCGAAACGACCTGCTCAGGCGGTTCTCGGCGAGGCTTTCGTTCGCGGCGTGGCGTTTCTTCAGATGCCACAGGCGGACTTTCGGGATCACCTGTGCTGCGTGAACGTCGAGCCGGCTTCGCGTCGCGGGCTGCTTTCTCTTCGGAAACTCCGGACCCAAAGTCGTCATCGCTGACAGGTGCGGGTATTTCAACATCTTCATCCGCTGCCTTGCGGCGAGATCGTGTGGCGGGGCGACTGGTCGTGCTGCGAGGGGTGGAGCGACGACGGGGCGTCCGCTG
>JAYSPO010000077.1:0-1609 GCA_043722015.1 Candidatus Kuenenia sp.
TGGCCATTGCCTTCTAATCCAATCACAACATCAGAGCCATCATTCTCAAAGCCATTATGGCAATGGCATTTTCATGGAGCCCATTGGATAAACATCAATCACACTCGGAGGAAACATGGCATAACCGTAATCAAGTACTCCGTCGCCATTAGCAGGAAATGCTATCGCTTCGGGGATGGGAATTCGAATGTTTGGATTCATGGGGTCCGGCCTGTATGGACTGACTACGTTGCTGTTTCCGTCATATTGACCTGGGTCGAGTTGTCCGTTCAAAAGCAAGGAAGTACCACCTGGACTGAACTGACTAAATTGATCCTCGCCACCGGCGTCACTAATCACATCTTCCGTGAACACCACCGCGTCATAGTTTGGATAAGCCCAGCCAATGCTTCCCACGGGAACTTCACGGTAATCCTGAATTCGATACCAGCGAGCATTCTGAGCATCAAAGACAAATCCACCTTTGCGGAATCGTGGAGTCGTCGCATCGGCTGCGTTTATACGGTAGGGATAACGGATACCGATGGCTGTCGATCCCTTTACAAATGTGGCTTGAAACAATCGTTCGTTCAGTGCATCGGCCCCATCACTGTACCGGACGACCACATCCACATTTCTGACAAACCCGTCACTTCGGCGACGAACCGTCAGCATCCAGTTGAAGTCGTTGATCTTTCTCGACTGAATAATCACGCGGCCAATGGCTCCACCAAATTCGACTGGCAGTGGCCTGATGTCAGGTGTGAAATTCATATTGTAGTCGTGATCCGCTATGCCGTCGCCGGTGATATCTTCAGACCAATACGCCGTATTCTGCCAGCCAGCCCCCACGGCAGTCGTATCAATATGCGTCAACGGGTACGACTGGCTACGCAGGCCATCGAGAGAATAGACAACGATACGGTAGAGTTCCGGGTCCGGAATCAGGTACTCGAAATTTGCGTCACCGGGGAAACTGGAAAGCAACGCTTCTGATGTCGCTGTGTCCCGCAGATCCAGATCCGGCGGAAGATTGACGCCAATGACCTGTCCGCCAGAAGTGACCCAGCTGGTTGCCTGAGTGTCGATATCCAACGACCAGCCGTCTCCCTGATTTGTCTTGTTGAGTGCCATCAGTCGCAATGCACTTGCGTGAAGGGTCGTAAACGGTGCGACTGGTGGTGCTGGAGGCGTCAAGACTGCAAGGCCATCGAGCGTTCGCAGGCCCCCACCCCAACGTGGGAGATATCCGGGATTCGTGCCATCATTGCCAAATGCTCCTGCGAATCCGTAGTTCCCATCAGCGTATTGTGTATAAAACCCAAACGGATCCACCACGTAGTTACGCTGTGCGATCGGAACAAAGTGTTCCCGGAGATTTCCATCACCATCGGGGTCAAAGATCAGATTCGGCTCAGCCTGAAGGATGCCTTCCACGTTGTATTTCAGAATCGCACCGTGCGTGAGACGATTCGCCTGAATTGATCGCAGGGTGGAAATTGGAAACAACACGGCGACCGCAGAAATCCCTATGCTCATGATCATCAAAGACATGAGCACTTCAGTCAGCGTGACACCCTTTCGGGGTGCAAGGTTTTCTGCAGGATGTGAGATTGAACGTTGCATCACT
>JAYSPO010000078.1:0-6252 GCA_043722015.1 Candidatus Kuenenia sp.
AGTAATCCCTTCTGCTTTTCGGGATCGTATTCATACGGTATGAGTCGGATGTTTCGCTGCTGTACAACCGGTACCAGGGACATGATAGCCTGCAGTTGAAACTGATGGCTGACCGGCGCGACGAACACCGTTGAGTTCTCCGGAACCTGTTTCCAGAAGCTGCCGTTCAGGCCATCGGACCAATAGCTGGATTCCATGCTCATCCAGGCAGCTCCGTTACTGCCTCCTGCCAGCGGGCCGTATTGGGAAATGGCGTACGGCGAAAAGATCGGTGAGCCGAACGGCTGAAGTGCGAGCAGACCCAGCACCGCCACTTGCCAGCGGCCTACGGTCCGTGAAATCGGCAGGCGCGACAGATCACCCTTTCCATTCGTCATGTCGTTGAATCGGAAAAATGCCCGAGCGGCCATGAGTGTGATCGCTGGCATGACAATCAGAAATAATCGATTGCCATCATAGACGGGAGTTCCGGGTAACGCGAAGACGACCAACGGAACTGCGATGCTCAGCAGCAGCAATTGATCAGTCGCGTCCGGTCGTTTTCGCCTGAAACTTGCGAGCAGACACAAGATCACGCCGATGGGCAGCGTAAAGAGCGTGATGACAAACGGGTAATGCCACGGCACCTGTTTGTCGGCAAAGCGTTCTCCGAAATACCAGCAGTACAATGTCGGTCGATCTGACGTGCGCCCTAGATACTGCTGCAGGTTGTGAATCGGATCGAGCCATAGCCATGGCCAGGCCATCAGGAACACAGCACCGCCACAAATAGCCCAGCACATGAGCGGTCGCAGACCTTGCCAGCGATATTGCCAGGTGGCCCACAACAACACAACTGGAGGCAACAGAACTCCCTGAACCTTGGTCAGCAGCAGCAGTCCCCAGAATACCCCGGAAATGCATGCGCGCAGCGTCGATGGTGGGCGCGCATCGGTCCACCATGCCAGAAGCGGCAACAGCGCCGCGACCCATGCCAGATTCGTCGCTGATTCCAATGCGGCAAGTCGTGCATGTCCAATCAAACCAGGCGTGCTGATCATCAGAATTGCGACGCACACCGCACACGCCCAGCCATATCGTCGCTGGCAGAATTCGGTCAGCAACAGAACCATCATCGCAAAGGCAAGGCAGGATCCCAGTCTGGCGGCAGGAACGTTGTAGCTCGTCGATTCCGATCCGGGGATACACCAGGACGTCAGATAATGCGAGACTCCCAGCACCACGCGGCCCAATGGCGGATGGTCGGGCAGATATTCCGGGGAACCGAAAACTTCCTTTGCTCCGGACGGAAAAAAAATCAGCGGCCCATGTTGTACCAATGCATCCACAAGATACACACCCTGCTGGATGTTGAAGGATTCATCGATTGTCAGGCCCGGGCCACGCAGCCGACCTTCGACAGTGCCATGATCCACCAGCATCGACGACAGCATCAACGCCGTGAAGAATAAGACAATGGAAATCCAGGAGAGGCGAAGCATGTTGATCAAACTTTGGAGTGCGATGACTTGTCATCGCTTTCTTTTTCAGGTCTTTCGGATCTGTCCTCATGGCTCGTCATTCAGATCAACTCCACATGGGATCGAATTCGCCTCTGCGTCCGTTTTCCGTGGATATGCCAGACGATGCCGCAATTGAAAGGGAAAGCGGCGACAAGTCGCCGCACTCCAAAGAAGTGTCGCTTATTTCCGGACTATTGCGAGAGTGCCTGCAAATCCGTGGACTCCCCGGTCTTGATGGACACATACAATTTCGTTGCTTCTTCAGCAGTGGCAGGCAGCTCCTGTTCTGCCGGAATGGACATCAACTGCTTTGCCGAAACAAAATGAGCGGAGTGCTGCCCGATCACTTCCACGTGTGTACCTGTCACGACGATTGCCGTGCCTTCGTCGATTCCAACGCCGACCATCTTTGGATGCCGCCGGATCACAGGCAGCAAATCCGGAAGTCGATCCCGCTGCGAGAAATGCTGATCAATCGCCATCCCCGGGAGAAACGCAAACCCCCGTTCATAGCCTTCTGCCATCATGACCGAATTTCCCTGAGGATGTCCTCGCACCAGAAACTCCCCCTGAATGGTTGCACCAGCTGAACTGCCACCGATGACTCCGCCGCGTCGCAGCACGTCTCGAAACAATTCAATGGCCTTTGTCCCTTCGTACGCATCCACGAAGTTCCACTGCCGGCCGCCGCCGAACCAGATCCCCGTGGCGGATTTGAGCGATGACCGGAATTCTTCACTGGCCACTTCATCCGAACCGCGCTGCCTCAACACCGTAATGTTGGCAACGCCTTCTTTTTTCAGAAAGCCGGGGGGCTGATCGCTCGTTTCTCCCCGAGACATAGCCGTCGGCAGCACCACGATGTTTGCAGATTCTCCTCCAGCGAGTTCCACAAAGCGCTGGACGACGTCTTCCGTCATCGCCCCACCACCCACAATCACCAGCGATCCGGATTGCACCTCCGGGCTGCCATATTGAGGTTCGCCAGGATCAACCTTTGAGGCTCGCTGACGGGCGGCACGCCGCAGCTGAGTCAGGTCCGCGACCTCGCCTGCGGCAAACCGAAGAACCTCGGCGTCTCGATAGTCAGTCTTCGCAAGCACAACCGTTGCGCTGTCGCGCCCTGTCACACGCATTTGACGCCCCTGGATGAATACAGCAGTGCTTTCATCAATCCCGACACCCAGACATTCCACATGCATGCCGACAGCGATCTGCAATCGAGCAAGTCGGTTTCGATTGGTGAAGTGCTGATCCACAATCGCTCCCTGCAACAGATCCCATCCTGCGGACATCTCCGGCTGATCTTTCCCGGACGCAATCATGATCTTTGACATGATGGCCGCGCCGGCAGAAGTTCCTCCAACCGTACCGCCTCGCTGCAGCAGTCTCTGCAACGCTTCCTCAACTCCGGACTCCGCGAATGTCGTTGCCAGCCTTGACTGCTGCCCACCGCAAATCCAGACCGCCGACGCTGCGTCAATCGCCGCGACTGTCATTTTGCCGCGTTCATTTTCTGCGAGCGACGGATCGATCACAACGATGTTTGAAATCCCGGACTCGGCAAGCCACTTCTTCGATGACTCCGCTGCTTCCTTTGGATCGGATGCCGCGTCAGCGATCACCACCAGGGATCCGTCGCCGGGCAGGAACTCCTTGAATGCACTCCGAACGTCGTCCGGGACGCTGCCGCCCCCGACGATGATCAGTGTCCCGGGCCAGCCATCGGCTGTCGGCACCGAATTTTCGCCACCAACCGCTATTCCAGCGCCGCTGAAAATCAAGACAATTGTTCGAAGGAGCACGGATGCTGTCACGGGAAGAATCCTGAAAAAAGGACGGCGTTTGATCGTAGCACCTGAGCAGAATACACTTCTCCGCATGAATACGACACCCCTCAACCAGTGGCATCACGCACATCATGGCCGAATGGTCGATTTTGCAGGCTGGGAAATGCCCGTCCAGTACTCGTCGATCGTCGATGAACACACAGCCGTGCGAACCGCCGTCGGACTGTTTGATATTTCTCACATGGGGCGACTGCAGTTTCGTGGCGATTCCAGTCAGGCGTTCCTGAACGGAGTATTGACCAACGATACGGCCAAACTCAAAGTCGGCGATGTTCGGTACTCCCTGATCTGCGGCAAAGACGGAGGCATCCTCGACGATGTCCTGGTCTATCGCCTTCCTGACCGATGGGAACTCGTCGTCAATGCATCCAACCGCGAAAAGATTGTCGGTTGGCTGAAGCATTGTGCAGGCTTCGCCGCAGTTGATTTCAAAGACTGCACACTGACCACCGGCATGATTGCCGTGCAGGGACCACATGCACTGAAATTGCTGAATGCAGCCGCCAAACTCGATCTGGCATCAATGAAGTACTATTCAGCGACGGAAATGCCGTTCTTTGGAACCAGCGGAGTTGTTTCGCGCACAGGCTACACGGGTGAAGATGGCTTTGAACTCGTCATGCCATCCGCCGATGCCGAACGAATCTGGCTGACTCTTCTCGAACACGGCGCGAAATACGGCATCGTACCGGCCGGTCTTGGTTGTCGCGATACGTTGCGGATGGAATCGGCGATGCCGTTGTACGGGCATGAACTGAATGAGACCATCGATCCGCTCACGGCGGGTCTCGAATTCGCAGTCAAGTTCAACAAGCCCGAGTATCCCGGCAAGGCGGCTCTGGAATCGATCAAAAGTCACGGCCTGACGATGGCTCGCGTCGGGCTGTTGCTCGAAGGTCGCCGCATTGCTCGTGAGGAATCGCCCGTTCAGATCAACGGGCAGGATGTCGGCAAAGTGACGTCCGGCACGTTTTCGCCGACGCTGCAGAAAGTCATTGCGATGGCCTACGTCCCGGTCGCTTCGTCTTCGTTGGGCACGGTCGTTCAGGTCAACCTTCGCGGCACGCTCGTCCCTGCCACAATCGTCGCCCTGCCCTTCTACAAACGCATGGTGTGAATGTAGGAAGGACATTCATGTCCGTCCGCCGAGTTTCATGGTTCATTCCCGCCCGAATCACATCTGAAATCAATGTTCCGATGATTCCTGTGGTTCGCTAAAATTCGCCCTTCACATTCTTCTTTCCTACCTCAGGTTACTGACGATGACCGACCGAAACTACAGTGCATTTCAGCAAAAAGTCATTAAGCGATACTACGATAACAAAGATCAGATCGACGAACAGCGTCTGAGCGAACTGGTCACGAATCTGTATCTGGCTCCACCCAAAAAGCAGGCTAAAATGTGGGAGTCCGCAGAAGAGCTGATGACTCGCATGAAGTTGCCAGCCAGTCGCATCGCACATGTGATGGAAACAAAGGACGCGGCAGTGCTGGCAAAAGTTGTCGAAGAACTCCAGAAGGGTGTCATCAAACGCGGTTGAGTCAGATTCTGCGCTCAGTAGGTCCAGCCTGCCGGGCTGGACTTCGCGACTTGTCGCGACCAGCGACCAAACAAGGTTGATTCAAAGGCAACGCGACGACGTTGAGCGGACGTTCGCCCCAACAAGGTTCGGCCTACGGCGAAAGTCCTTTCCGGCAGAAAGGACCTACACGAGAATCACGATAGAAATATGACACCTCGTCGACTCACCGTGCTGCAGGTTCTCCCCGCACTTGAAAGCGGCGGTGTGGAACGCGGTGTGCTCGAAGTGGCCGAGGGACTTGTCGCCGCAGGACACCGATCGCTGGTGATCTCCGGCGGTGGCCGCATGGTCGTTGAACTGACAAATCGCGGCAGTGAGCACTTCGAAAAATCGCTCGGCACAAAATCACCCCTGACACTGCGACACGTCTACTGGCTGCGAAAGCTGATGATCGAACAGCAGGTAGACGTTGTCGACATTCATTCACGCATGCCCGGCTGGATCACATGGCTGGCATGGAAAAGTCTGCCCGCCGCAACACGTCCCGCGTTGATTTCGACGGTACACGGCCTGCATTCGACGGGATTCTACAGCAGCATCATGTGCCGTGGCGAACACGTTATCGCGGTGTCAGAAACTGTGCGTGAGTATGTACGGAAGAACTACCGTTTTGCCCCTGAAGAGCGACTGCATCTGATCCATCGCGGCATCGATGGCGAAGAATTCCCTCGCGGCTATCAACCCGACGACTCATGGAAGTCCGAGTTCTTCCGGCAGTTTCCGAAGACGCGCGATCAACCGTTGCTGACGCTTGTCGGACGGCTCACGCGGCTGAAGGGGCACGCAGATCTGCTCTATTTGCTGGCCCGCCTGAGAGATCGCGGACTCGCGGCACACGGACTCATCGTCGGTGACACGGATCCTCGTAAGGCCGCTTATGCTGATGAACTGCAGTCGCTGGCGGCATCGTTGAACCTGTCAGACCAGGTCACATTCACCGGCCATCGATCGGACCTGAAACAGATCTACGCGATGTCATCGATCGTGCTCTCGTTGTCATCCACTCCCGAATCCTTCGGTCGCACAGTGGCAGAAGCCCTTTCGATCGGAACCCCGGTCGTCGGCTACAACCACGGCGGCGTCGCGGAGATTCTGGTTGCACAGTTTTCAGCCGGCGCAGTTCAACCCGGCAATCTCGATGCCCTGACGGAAACCGTCGCATCGATTCTGGCCCGCAAACCACGCCCGGTTCCCGGTCCCAACGTCTTCGAAAAAGAGACCCTGTTGCGCAAGACGCTGGACGTCTACGAAATGGTCTGCGGCAAGGCCCGTTGAATCCCAAAAATCCGGGAAAGGAATTACGGCCATGGTGGGGCC
>JAYSPO010000079.1:0-7999 GCA_043722015.1 Candidatus Kuenenia sp.
GTGAAGGTTCTTGACGTCGCGCTAATCTGCAGTGGATCTCCCGGATTCCTGCGCAGTCTTGGTAGTTTACTCGCCGGTCGCTGTCGCCTGATGGAATGCTATACGATTCCGGAAGCCACACAGATGATTCAACTGCATGCACCGGATTTTTCGATCTTTGACGTTCGGTCATGTTCTCCACAGCAGCTCGCCCGCACGTTTGCAGCGATCAGCAACATCAAGTCTGGTCAGGCGGCGTTGATTTGTGTTCCCGATCAGCTCCACGCTGTTCGACTTCCGCAGGAAATTTCCACTTTTTGCCGCATTATCGAGTTATCAAACCAAGATGAGAATTATTACGAACTGGTTGAAGAGATTTTTTTGCCTGCGACAAGCAGGGCGGGATCGACAGTCAGCGGGAATGAACTGGATCCATCCAGCCCATGTGACTCTGCGACCAAAGTATCTCCGGCCGGGTCGGACGCGATAAAACCCGCCGACTTCCAGAAAAAGGCAAATTTCGTAAATGAAAATGTTGCGGCAGACCGCGAATCGAATGCCTCAGCAGTTGATGCATGCGGTATGGCTGAACGATTTCGGACGCGAACGCCTGAACTTCGCACGATGCTGCGACGCCTCGAAGTTGCCGCCCGCCACAATGTCACAATTCTGTTGATTGGTGAAACGGGTTCGGGTAAGACGCATCTTGCCAGTCTGATCCACGAAATGTCTCTGCGGGCCAGTGATCCGTTCCTCCACGTCGCCTGCGGAGCGTTGCCGGGGGAACTGATCGAAAGCGAATTGTTTGGCCATGTGAAAGGTTCCTTCACCAGTGCTCATGCAGACAAGGACGGGAAATTTCTCGCCGCTGGCAATGGCACGATCCTGCTGGACGAAATTGACGTTCTGACACCCGATCAACAGGTCAAGTTGCTGCGTGTCATCGAAAAGGGCGAATTTGAGCCAGTCGGATCGAACCGCACAATTCTTGTGAAAGCTCGTATTATCGCCGCGAGCAATATGCAACTGCAACCGCTGGTGGAGCAGGGACGCTTTCGTCCCGACTTGTACTATCGCCTGAATACACTGAGCTTCACGCTCCCGCCGCTGCGAAAGCGAATGCCCGACATCGAACCGCTTGCCCGCTACTTCGTGCATCGGCACGCGGCGCAATTGGGGATCGATGTGGTTGAAATTGCTCCCGAATTCCTGGAATGCCTGTTTCAGTACCCGTGGCCGGGCAATGTCCGTGAGATGGAAAATGCGATCCGGAGCGCGGTGATTTACAGTCGAGACGGAAAAATGACGGTTGACACATTGCCGACACATGTTGTCGATTGCATTTCGGGTCCGGCAAACGATCCTTCCGTAGCCGCGTTTTTTGCTGTCCGTAAGGGTGAATCGCTGGAAAATCGCATCGAAGTGACAGAAAAAGACATCATTGAACAAGCATTACTGACCAACAATTTCAGTCGCACAAATACAGCCAAACATCTGAAAATCAGCCGTGTGACGCTGTACAACAAAATGCGAAAGTACGGGATCCTGCCCGAACGGTAAATGAGGACGCGTCCCACCTGGACTACGAATTCAGAATAGTTTGCCAAAGCCCTTGACGCTTCGCAGTCTTCCTGAACAATACAGCTGACAGAGCTATTCTGACTGGAGTGATCTGTATCAGACTGCAGACCGTTCTGTAAAGATGCTGAAAAGCCTCTTGCCTTGCATAGGTTTGCGGGGCAAGTTGAAGGATACGCTTGATCGCTTGGTGCTTCTGAGGTCTGTTGGCCATTTGATCGTCAAACAAACAGGCGAAGATTTTTTGCCCTGAAGAGAAGGATGTTCCGAATGAAGAGTATTGCAAGACTGTGTTCCGTGTGTGTCGCTCTGTTGGCCGGATTTGCTCAGGCACAGGAATTAGCACCGATTCCTGATATGCAGATCCCTGCTGTTCCGTATGGGGATCAACACATTGAAATGAGCCAACCGATGGTCGGCGAACCAATGATGTTTATGGATCCTGTGGTTTACACGGGAACACTTTTCACACGAGTGAAGTACACGGATGTGCATGAAATGTCTCCTTGTGCCGCGCCAAAGATCATCACGGTCAAGAATCCTTGTGCTGGTGACAGCTGCTGCGAGCCTGCGACAGTGTGCATTGAGATCTGCGTTCCGACCTGTGGCTGCGAAGAAGTGACCTGTCGTCGATTCGGAAATCGAATTCGCTACGACTACGGCAGGTACGCTGTCGATGTTCGCATTAAGCACGGATATATCCAGGTCGATTATCAGGACTAATTCCGGATCGCGATCAGACTCTTGAAGTCTCAGGAAAGGTGGCCGTTACTCACGGTCACCTTTTTTTGTGCGCCCGGCTGACGCACCGGGTGACAAGGTGAATGCTATTTCGCTCAAAAGCGTCGAATCCGGCGAAGTCACGCCCAAACTCTTCGCTCTCCGTCATTGAATGCCACCGGACGCTTGCAACGATTGCGTCTGGGTTTGAGAATGCAGCATGGGTACCGACGGCGGTTATGAATCACAATCGACGGCTCGGTCGCGACCCGATGTCTCAATCCATGTTGCCCCCGGGAGTTATTCGATGCGGTTGCCGTATCTGTTGTGCATTGTCGCCATGTCAGTTGCTTCCTGCTTCCATCAGTCGAACCCGGCTGTCGCTGGAGACGGTGCCGACAAACCGAATGAAATTGCGCAGTTCTATGGTTTCGCCGGGATCGAACTCTTCAAAGTGGAACCTCGCGCATTCAATCTGCAGGCGGGCGACTTCACTGGCGATGGATTGACAGACATCATGCTGATTGACAATCGCGGCAGTTGTCTGCGATTGATGGTTCAGCTGAGCAAGCTGGATCAGGCGACGGCAAAATCCAGCGGCAAAGCCAACGACCTCGCATCGGATTGGCGATTTGATATTCGAGCAATCTCGGTCGATAAGACTCTGGCAGGCATGGCCACGGGAGATTTCAACGGCGATGGACGACTGGATGTGGCGTGTATTGGATCGCCTGACCAACTGCTCGTTCGTTATCAACCTGCACCTGGCGAACTCGAATGGACAGAGAAATGGACCACGCGTCTCCCCGGCATTGAACCGGTTGCCTGGATGATCGCAGCGGGTGATCTGAATTCCGATCGCCGCGACGACATTGTGGTGCTGGGCAAAGATGTGACGTATGTAATACTTCAGAACGACAAAGGCGAAATGCAGACACCGAAATCGCTGATCAATACGTCTCCCCAATTGTCGATGGTGCAGATCGCTGATCTCAACGGTGACGGTCGCAACGATATTTGTTATCTGGCCAACGAAGGTTCAACCCGTGGCCTGTGTGCCCGGTTGCAGACCAACGACAGTCGGATGGGACCAGAAATGAGATTCAGTCTGCAACAGCCTCGATCTGTCACGCTGGCCAACGTTGATCAGAAGCCGGGGCACGAAGTTGTGACGGTCGATTCCCGCACGGGCCGCGTGCAGATTTCGTCACTTCAACCCGCCACACTCAAGGACGGCACCGTGCCGACACGATTGCTGCAGTACGGGATCGGTCCGTCCGGTGCCAATCGGGATCGCGGCGTCGCGATCGGCGATGTTGATGGCGATAAGCTGCTCGATGTCGTAGTCACTGATTCTGAACAGGCGCAGTTGCTGCTGTATCGACAGAACGGAATCGATGGATTGGGTATGGCAGAAACATTTCCGAGCCTGCTGGGCGTGACGGACGTCGCCGCCGCCGATCTGAACGCCGATGGTGTCCTGGATCTGGTGTTGCTCAGCGGCAAAGAAGGCGTGTTGGCGACAAGTCATTTTGAAAACGGACGTATTACATTTCCTGAGACAATTCTTAAAAAGTCTGAAGGCAGTGAACTGGCGGCTGTGGATGTACTCAAGTCGGGTGAGACCGTTCAGATTGTGGTGGCGCTGACCAGTGGCTCCGGCTCCAGCATGAAATTATCTTTTCAACGATTGATTCGCAGCGAAACCGGCGAGTGGCAACCAGGGAAAGACGATCAGAAAATCGAACTGGTGGGCGCGGTTGGCAGCCGAGGCGTCAAATTGGTTCGGATGGATGTCAACGGTGACGGCAGAACGGATATCCTGTCCGTGCCAACCGGGACGTCAAAAGCAGGCGTGCAGGTGTTGCTGCAGAAGGAAGACGGTTCGCTGGAAGTCGCGCAGGAGAAATCTCGACTGGATCTGGGTGTGTCGTCCGCAGGCAGAACATTTGTCAGCAATGACCGGCTGCTGGTCGCTCGCGATTCATTCGCCCGTTCGATGTCGTTCGGTGCTGAAGGATGGAAGATCCAGGATCAGTTCAATGCCGGCGAAACGACAGCCAGTCTGGAAGGTGTCGCGGTGCTCGATCTTGATCAGCAACCCGGCGATGAAATCGCGATGGTCGATACGGGCGTGCAAAAGCTCCGCATTCTGCGACAGCAGGAAGGAGTCTATCGGCCGTGGAAAGAAATCGACCTCGGGGCAATGCAGTTCAGTTCGACGCAGGTTGCTGATCTCAACGGAGACGGGCGCAGTGACTTGCTGCTCGTAGGTGCACAACATTTTTCAGTACTTTATTCAGGCCGTTCGGATTCTGAGATGGAGGAACTGGCGACATTCGAATCGGAACGTGACACATCCTATCCTGCCGATGTCATCGTCGGTGACATCAATGGCGATGGACAGGTGGATCTTTCGGTGATCGACACCAGTATCGATGGCCTTGAGATTTTGAGATTTGATCGTGAGACGGGACTCAAGGAAGCGACACATTTTCGCGTGTTCGAAGAAAAGCGATTGGTCTCAACCGATGAAGATCGTGGCACGGAACCGCGAGAAGGAATTGTGGCGGATGTAACGTCCGACGGCCGGATGGATCTGATCCTGTTGTGCCATGATCGTTTGATTGTCTATCCACAGGATTCCGGTGAACCTTCGCCGTAGATCTGTTGATCAGCGGCAGTCCAGCCCACAGTCATCAGACAAAAAAAATCGGGAGCAAGCCAAGCCTGCCCCCGACATCGCTGAATGCCGAAATATTCACGAAATTACCTGGCTGCATTTATTTTACGCAACAACTGCCGCCAGCACAGCACGAACCTGATGCACAGCATTCGGCATCGCATACGCAGTCGCCGCCGACGTCGCAGGCACAGCCGAGTTCGCTGCAAACGCAGTCCTGGCATTTGCAATCGGTGCAGCAGTCGCAACATGCTGCGGATGCAGGTGTCTGATTGGTTCCCTGGAAATGCACTGCAGCATAGGCAAAGGGAGCAGCGAACAGACATAAGGCAAATACACTGATAAATTTTTTCATCGAAGGAATCTCCACTGAAATTTCACGAAAAACAAGAGACACAAGAGTCAACTGTTCCGGACAGTGGTTAATTCCTCCAGACGCACAGGATGGCCTGCCTGAGATTGTGAGCGCATGGATCGTGGCAACTTTGCGGTCCTGATCGAGCATCGTCGAGCTTCAGCGATGCAGGCGGATTTACGAACGGACTAAATTCCGCGAACCAGCTATTCCGATCCCGTTTCTGAGCGTCGCGGTGATCGTCAGCCGTAACGGCATTTGTAGCAGGGCGTTCGGCACAACAACACGTTTCAGGAAGAAACGAACCGGGATTCACTGACGTTTTCGAGCAACTGCAGGTAAGTCCAGAATCATCCGTCCTGTTGGATTCCTGACAGCAGCAGCATTCCTGAGTGGATTCGACTGCAGTGCAACGGGTCGCGCTCTGCGATTCACAACAGGAAAACGATGCACAGCAACAGGGGCTGCCGGACAGTATGCCGGCAAAGACGGAAACTGCCGCGAGCAGTCCGCGATTGATTCGGGCGGTAATTGTACGTATCCGAGAATTCATCGAAACATCCTTCGGTGCGGCGCAACAAGTTCGCCGTACGCCGCATGCATTGTTGGCGAGACGGCAAACCAAGTCAAAGCCAATCTGAAAAACACTGGCGGCAAGGACTGCTGAATTGCCTCACGGATAGCAATTGTGTAGAAGCGATCGAGGAATTTGAAAAATCGTCTGCCCAGCTTGCCAGGAATTGCATTGCCGATGACAAAACCCGATAAATCCAATGCCGTTTCAAGTCGCGGTCGCAATGCAACTCTGATCGCGGCGTTGCTTGGCTGGATGTTTGACGGGTTTGAAATGGGGCTGTTTCCCCTCATCGGCCGGCCAGCTTTGACCGATCTGCTGAAAAACACTGATCAGGCTGGATCGGAAGCAGACTGGTTTGGTGTCATCATCGCCGTGTTTCTGGTCGGTGCTGCCAGCGGAGGCGTGTTATTCGGCTGGCTGGGTGACAAGCTGGGTCGCGTACGAGCGATGTCGCTCAGCATCTTCACTTATGCCGTGTTTACAGGTCTATGTGGATTTGCGACCGAAGCCTGGCATATTGCGGTGCTGAGATTCATTGCATCACTCGGAATGGGGGGCGAATGGTCGCTCGGCGTCGCACTGGTCAATGAAATCTGGCCCGGGAAGTCTCGTGCGTTCATCGCGGGACTGATCGGAGCGGCATCGAACGTCGGCTTTCTGCTCGTCGCATTGTTGAGCATGGGGCTGACGGGATTTATCGGCGGGACTCAATCGGTGATGTTGTCGGTGGGGATCTCAGAAGCCACGTCGCAACATCTGTTATCGAATTCTGCATGGCGATTCCTGATGATCAGCGGAGCCGTGCCGGCGCTGTTGATTTTCTTCATCCGCCTGTTCGTTCCCGAATCATCGAAGTGGGAGGAAGAACGCGACAGTGGAAAAACGTCGCACTGGAACAATATCGATCTGTTTGGTGTGCTCGGCGGTTGCCTCGCAGCGATCGGGATCATTTATGTCTGGTCTCCGTTGAATAACGCTTCTGCCACATGGATCCGCATCGCGGCGACGGTCATTGGTTTGATGGTGTGCCTTGTTGGGTTCCTGTATCCCGTGCGACAGTTTTTGACGCGCGCTGTGGCTTCCGGAAAAGTTGCCGCTGAACAGAAAACTCGCGTGGTCGGACGAATGTTGTTCGGTGCCGCTCTCGCCGGTGTGGCGTTACTGGGAACCTGGGGATCCATTCAATGGGCGCCTGGCTGGGCTGATGCACTACAGCCTAACGAACCCAGTGTGACCCTGACCGACGGCACGATCGTGGAGGGAGTGAAACACTATGCGAAAGAGAAAACACAGGCAGCTCTGGCGATCGGTGCGATTGTCGGCACCATTCTGGCGGCTTTGGCGGCCGGGAAATTTGGTCGTCGCATTACGTACGCGATTCTGTGCCTGGGGTCCGTCGCTGCGGCTGTGTATTTTTATCAGGGACACAGTTCCTTCAACGGAAGTTTCCTGGTTGCGGCGGTGCTTGCCGGCGGAGTGACAGCCAGCTTCTATGGATTCTTCCCGCTGTATTTTCCAGAGTTGTTTCCCACTGCCGTGCGTGCGACCGGCCAGGGGTTTGCATTCAACTTTGGTCGCGTGATCGCCGCGATTGGTGGATTGCAGACGGCGAACCTGAAAGCGTACTTCGGGGGAGACCTTCCGAAAGCCGGGTCCGCGCTGGCTGTCATCTACCTGATCGGCGTGATTATCATCTGGCTGGGACCGGAGACAAAGGGCAAGGAATTGCCGGATTAGCTCCGCTGACTCTTCAAAACATGTAGCAGGTGAATCAGGTTTTGGCTGCGATGGCGGAGCGATCGTATGTAGGATGGACATTCCTGTCCGTCGCACGGCCATTGTACCGCACGGGGTTGTAGAGCACCCGGTTTTTGTACGGAAGTGTTTCCGGCTATTTTGTCCCCATTCGGTTGTCGCATTTCATGCGACGCAGGGAGACAACCGAATGTGGGACAACCGAATGAATCGCACGGAAATCAGTAACGGACATGAATGTCCCTGACTCTACCGGATTCTATGTGCAGCTCCCAACTGGTTTTGAAGCGAAAATCGAGTGTGGGAGAATGCATCGTTTAACGGCGAGCCGCAGGCGTAGGCGGCAGAAAAT
>JAYSPO010000080.1:0-6923 GCA_043722015.1 Candidatus Kuenenia sp.
TTTTGGAGTTGTGTCCATGGTGGGTTCTGTACGGCTGGTACTGGCGTTTCACAATCACCAGCCGGTCGGCAACTTTGACGGTGTTTTCGAACAAGCCTACCGCGACAGCTATCACCCGTTTCTGGATGTGTTGCAGGACTACCCCGAGATTCCATTCGGACTGCATACATCTGGCAGTCTACTGGAATGGCTTGAAGTTCGTCATCCGGAGTACATCGACCGAGTGCGGAAGATGGTCGCATCGTCGCAGATTGAAATTATCGGCGGCGCGTTTTATGAACCGATCCTGTCCAACATTCCGCGACGAGATCGCATTGGTCAGATTCAGCGATTTTCTGAGCATCTGAATCAGTTGTTTCGGACATCGGTTCGGGGCCTGTGGCTGCCAGAACGAGTCTGGGAACAATCCTTTGCGGGAGACATTGCTGCTGCCGGCCTGCAATACACGATGGTCGATGACTATCACTTTCGCTGTGCAGGAATTCCGCAGAACGAACTGATGGGCTATTACGCCACAGAAGACGAAGGTCGAATTCTGTTCATATTCCCGGGCAGCGAGCGACTGCGATATCTGATCCCCTTCGCGAAACCGGAAGAATGCATTGCGTATCTCAAAGAGATTGCCGCAAACTACGACAACCCGGTGATTGTGTTCGGTGATGATGGCGAAAAGTTCGGCTCATGGCCGGAAACGCATCAACACGTTTACGAAGACGGCTGGCTTCGAAGTTTTCTTGACCTGCTCCGCGAAAACGAATCGTGGCTGAAAGTGACGACGCCGTCAGGCGTTCTGGACCACGTTGCTCCGATTGGTCGCACGTACCTTCCCGATGCCAGCTATCGCGAAATGACGGAATGGGTTCTTCCCCCGGCGGCCCAGAAAGAATTTGTGAGTCTCACGCGGCTGTATCCGGAGAATGAAGAATGGCAGCGTCTGGCACGATACACGCGAGGCGGCTACTGGAGAAATTTCCGGACCCGGTATCCGGAGAGCAACGAAATGTATGCCCGTATGATCGACGTCAGCAACCGGCTGGTCACGCTGCAAAGCGAGGCAAACCTGTCAGAGGATCATCGCGAAATGCTGGAAGATGCCGTCACGCATCTGTATCGCAGTCAGTGCAACTGCACGTACTGGCACGGAGCGTTCGGTGGTCTGTATCTACCACACCTGCGAAACGCAGTCTTCAGGGAACTGATTCAGGCCGAAGTCCTGATGGATCAGGTGACGCGAGGCACAGGTGCCTGGGTCGATGTTGCTGTCGGCGATTTCAATCTGGACGCACGGCAGGAAGTGAAACTCAGCAACCATCGCATGGTGGCATTGCTGTCTCCGGCGATGGGGGGCCATCTTTACGAACTGGATCTGAAGGCCAGTGAGGTCAACATTCTGGCGACACTCAATCGCCGTCCCGAACCCTACCACCAGCGCATCATCGATTTTGCCAACAATGTTGTTTCGACCAGCGATGCGGATCTCGCGGCAGTCTCGAAAGAGATCAAATTCCGTCAACCCGACCTGCATAAGAAAATCAGTTACGACAAGTGGCCACGCAAAAGTCTGGTCGATCTGTTTCTGCAGCCCGGAGCCACGCAGGACGAGTTTCGCCGCGGCGGCGCTGTGATCGGCGATTTTGCCATGGCCGCCTATGATGCCAGTGTTCGCAAAGGCGAACAGAAGATCGCCGTGGAAATGCGACGTAAGGGGCGCGTGAGTGATCTGAAGGGCGAGGTTCGCAAGATCGTTGTGCTGTCATCGGACAGACCAAACGAACTGCTGGTGCAGTATCATGTGATCGGTTTTCCAAAGAACGTGCCATTGCATTTTGCCGTTGAACTGAATTTCGCTGCCATGCCGGGCGGTGCCGACGATCGATACTTCTACGATGCGTCAGGTCAGAGACTCGGAACTCTGGATACACTCCTGGATCAGTCCGACGCCGACCGCATTAGCCTGGTGGACGAATGGCTGGGTCTGGACGTGTCTCTTGAACTCTCGCGAGCCGGTGGGATCTGGACGATGCCCATTGAAACCATCAGCCAGTCAGAAGGTGGTTTCGAAGCGGTGCATCAAAGTGTCTGCGTTGTGCCTCACTGGGAATTCGTAATGCCCGATCAGGGCGCATGGATCGTAGATCTGCGCGTCGTCTTTGACAGCAGCGTGGCGGCTGCCCGCAAGTTAGCCGCAGCGTCGCCGCGAACAAGCGTCGCTCCGGTTGCGGTCGGGGCCGGCGCAACAGAAGAATCGTTTGAATAAGCATTAGTGCAGAAGTTTTTTAGTTTAACGGCGAGCCGTAGGTGTGGGCGAATCCAGCGTGCTTCCGCCTACGCCTACGGCTCGCCGTTAAACGATTTGTGCCAACTTACTTATGCACCAGTGCTTAACGGCAATCAGGCCTGCACGCCGAACAAATCGATGAGCGCTCCCTGTTGGTGCCCGACGGCGGTCAACGTGCGACCGTCGCTGGACAGCTCAAAATCATGCACATGCATGGGAGCTTTGTCCTGCGTCAGCAGTTTTCCATCCGCCATGTTCCAGACGCTGACAAAGCCACTGTTGTCGCCGCCGGCGGCGACAAGGTATGCATCGGCAGGGCCAAACTGCAGAGCCTCCACAAGCCCCTTGTGCTTGCTGTCTTCAATTTCAAAGCGGCGTGTCCCTGTCTGCCAGTTGAAGACTTCGATTCGTGAAACACCTTCCAGGTGGTCGATGTTGCCGACTTTACCCATGCCGCCCACGGCGAGTTGACTCGAATCGTTTGAGAAAGCCAGCGAACGAATACCACCGATCGAATGGCGCCGAGCTGTGGGGTCCCATGTGTACATGACCGGTGTCTCAATTGTGGCAGCAAGTTGTCCGTTGGTCGCGTCTCGCACCAGCACACGACCGGTGCGATCTCCGGTCGCCAGCCATTTGCCGTCCGCAGAAAACGCAACGGCATAGAGCATTGAGGGGAATCCGTGCGGAGTCTGCGATGCGTAGTCGCCCCAGGTTGCCAGACACGCGCCCGTCGCCGCATCCCAGAGCTTCGTCTGCATGTCGTCCGCAACACTCGCGATCCGAGTCTGATCAGGGCTGACGGCCACCATGCGGATCCAGCGTGCATGAGCATCTGCGACGCGGCGGATGATTTCGCCACTGTCCGCATGCCACCAGATCAGTGAGCAATCGTAACCTCCGGATACAAGTGTCTCTCCACAACGAACCAATCCCATCACGTAGCTTGTATGACCGTTCGTCCCTACGACCGAGGGCTCAATTTTCTCAGCCGACAGATTCGCACGGACAATCGAAAAATCCGAGAGCCCTGTGTAAATCAACGACTTGTCCGACGCTGTTGCCAGACAAAAGCCGATCCCAGGCAGCGAGAATGTCTTCTGCGCTTTAACCACATTCGGTAATGTGATTTCTGTCGCGGCGACCGCCTGTGGCTCGGTGCTGCCTGGAGTGTTGTTTTCGTCCATTGTTGCTTCCAGTAGGATAGTCATTGCCCGGATCAGAGATTCTCAATTAAGTCGGCGTGCGGTTCTCTGTAGTTGAATTGCCGCATTTTCGACGACGGAAGTTGACTCCATAAGCCGTGCGGCGTTTTTCTCGGCCGAGGATTGATCCAAATGCGAGTCGCGGAGCGACATCGCCTACGTAGCACAGTCGCTCCGCGACTGTGATTCATTGGATACCACACGGTTATTCCTTCATGGTTGAGTTCCGGTTAACGTCCTGCGCCCATCGACGACCACTAACTCAACACTTCCGCAATCGGCCTGGAACCAAAATCCGCCAGAGGCACAGGCCGTGCCCCAACGGTGTATTCGTGCTTGTGGTCAATCCCCAGCGCTGACAGAATTGTGGCGAACAAATCAGCGGCTGACGCTTCGCCCTCGACGACGGTATGGCCTTCAGGATCAGTCTTGCCGTACGCCACACCACCTCGGATTCCAAGTCCCGACAAGCTGCAGCTCCACGCACTCGCAAAGTGATCACGTCCAAGGCTGGAATTGATTTGCGGTGTTCTCCCGAATTCTCCAAGCGTGACCACCAGCGTATTTTTCAACAGGCCGCGTTGTTCAAGGTCGTCCAGCAAAACGGACATAGAATGATCCAGATCCGCACACAATTCCTGATGTGTCTCGAAGTTCTGTCCATGACTGTCCCACCAGGCGCGGGCCACTTTGACGAAGGGCACGCCAGCTTCGATCAGGCGGCGCGCGATCAGGCACTGATGGCCGAACTGAGTCGGCCCGTATCGAGCCTGCACGTCTGCCGGTTCCTGTGTGATGTCAAACAGTTCTGCGCTGGCCATCAGTCCGTTGACTCGTTGATACGCCGAATTCTGGCTATCAACTGTATGACTTCTGCGAGAAGCAGCAAAACGTCGTCCCAGTGCATCGCGCAACGCTGCTCGGTCATGATGATCGATTTCTGAAACAGTCTCAAGCCTCGCAATGTTCGGCGGAATCATGCTTTCGGACAGAAACATCGGCGCATATCGGGCACCCAGAAATCCGCTGGTTCCCTTGCGACGGCCTTCGGTGGATGTGTAGAGCGACACATAATCCGGCACCTTGCTTTCGAGTCGTCCCAGTTCCCGCGCGACCACAGCGCCAAGGTCCGGGTACAGAATGCTGGGGTCCTTCAGACGTCCAGTTTCCATTAAGTCTGCGCCGCGGCCATGATCGGCGATCTTTGTGTTCAGAGATCGGATAATTGCCGTATGCTGCATCCGTTGAGCCAGTTCGGGAAGCAGTTCGCTGATGTGGACTCCGGTTGCGTTCGTCTGAATGGCACGAAATGGCCCACCGGTCTTCGCGCCGGGCTTGGGATCCCATGTTTCAAATTGACTGGCACCCCCGGCCAGCCACAACAGAATGACTCGTTTGTCCTGTTTTCTGAGTTCATTCGCGACCTCTTCCGATCGCAGCGCATGGATTTGCCCCATGTCTGAGGCAAAACATCCGGCGACAGTTAAGGTGCCGGCAGCACTGATCGCTCCATCTGACAGAAAGCCGCGACGAGAAACCGCGTGATGAGCAGGAATGCAGATGCCGGGTGAAGGAAAGCGGGACATGAGTGGAACCTTTTGAAGCGAGCGGCAGAACAAAATTTACCGTAGCGGAATTTGCACGAATTCAGGGAGCATGCTGCATCGCCGCCGGTTTCTGAGATGTGTTAGATTCTTTCTTTTCAACAACTCCACATTTTGCGCGCATCTTTTCGACCGTAGTTTTTTCGGATTTCGAAATTCGGACTTCGGATTTGCGGCTTCGCCGCGCTAGGGCGTTCAATACTGAACAGTAGCAGACAGAGGAAACAGAGAGGAACAACAACTCAACACCATCACTGTGATTTCTTCGTTCCCTCTGTTTCCTCCTGTTGAAAACAACCATGATTCGACGTGTATTCCTGGTTGAATCACCACCGTTTTCAGAGTGTGGTATTCAGCCGGTCGAATGACCGAACTGGTCCTGGTCCGGTTCCAAAGTTGAGTTGCGGGCGAAGCCCGCGCTGGAAACCCTGCGGCTCACACGCGAATTCAGCGACGGGAGATTCATTTCTGCCGCTCACCCTGGCTCCGAGCCGCTCTGGCAAACGCGGATGAAACGCGGTTGAACGAGATATGGTGATCGGATGTCTGTTCGCACTTGACTACGGTACAGTAAAGATAGATCACAGGAATGAGATAAATCGCCAATCCGGACACAAACCCCGTCATCATCCCGACAAAAGCCGCAGTTCCCGGACGATCCACTGACGAGGAGTTGCTGGCAAGGTATCCCATCAGGAATCCCACACCCGCCAGCAGGATCGGGATCATCCATCCGATGCTGGCGAAAATCGTCAGCCGACTCCAGTGATTGCGATGCCGGGCGCAGATGGGGCACGCCACAGGAGTTTCGTGGCTCGTCAGAATCGCGATCGCCACACCTGGAATGCCTCCCAGGAAAAATCCCAGCATCATCGCCGCCTGAGCCGCCTTTGACTGATAATGAATCGTCGTCTTCACACGAGCGGTCGTATGCTCACCACACACCATGCAGAAATCCGGCAAGCGGCCAGCGGCAACATCCTTGGCGCCGACAACGACGATATCCCCTCGCTGAGCTTCCTGAGCTGGCTGTGAGACTTCTCCGAACACGGCTCGACGCAGGCCGGACCCGCTGAGAATCAAGAGCATCGATGCCATTCCCAGCGGGAGAAAATAGCCGGAACTCAAGCCAATCTGCTGACGATAACCGGGCGAAAAATCCTCACTCGGAACCTCGGCTCGCTGTAGAAACATGCAGAATGCATATTCAGACTTCTGGTGCTGAGTGCGTGCCAGCGGAGCCTCACCCATTTCAGCCGCAGCTTTAACTGTCGGCAACTGAAAGCGAACATTTTGAATCTCCATGCGTGCCAGCAGCGTGGTAAGCAATACCAGGATTGCGAGGAACGCCGCTGCGGAATTCACAGGAACAGACATTTGGTATCGACGCGGCACGAACAGCCACAGCAATCCAATACAACCGAAGACCATGGCTGACATCATCCCAGTCCGCAGATCGAGGCCGTTGCATTGATAAACCTGAGCCGGGTCCCACGGAATCGCACCGGGCTGATAGCGATCCGGCTGATTTGCAGGTGCCGCAGGTGCCGCAGGAAGATCCTGACAGAACGTATTTGTCCCTGTGATTTCGGGAATCGGCATGCCTCCGGAGGCCATCGTACTCACAGAGCTCCGCGCAAACGCGATTTCAAACCACGGCAGCAACGTTCCCAGCCCGCCAATCAGACAAAACAGCAACATCAGCATGACAGGGAGTGAATCCGACCTTTCCGCAGCCTTCCCCGAACCCCCTGCCACCAGTCTCCACGCCCCGAGGACTTCACGGTCAATGATCGTCGAGAAGCCTGTTTCAGGCGAATGACCGATCGCAGCGTC
>JAYSPO010000081.1:0-10020 GCA_043722015.1 Candidatus Kuenenia sp.
CAACGGGCACAGGATTGGAACTGGATGGAATCGTCAGGCTGTTCGAACCGAGCATCGAATTGTCGGCGGTCGGCGTCAAACCTGGAAACGGTGACGGACCCAGCGGGATCGCGACTGACGGTGAAATCTGATTTCCTGGAACCACATTCGCTGTCGACGCTGTCGCACGCAGGACCAGCTGCGCGGACGATTCTCCCTGATTTCCCGCTGCATCCTGGACGGCCGATCGCACGGAAACCACGGAACCGGCAGGAGCCTGAACGGATGCCTGACCACTGGTCGCAGCGGTCAGTGGCACGGATTTCCAGCGTCCGTCTGTACCGTCCGCAATTTCGATGTTGAGAGTCTGCGGAACGATTGAAGCGTCCTTGGTGATCCAGTTGATGAGTACCTGACCATTGCCTGCATCCAGCAAATCGAGCCGAATATCCGGTGCCACGGTATCGACCACAACATCCAGTTCGGGAGCGCTGCCTTGAATGGCATTCTGCAGATTTCCCTGAGCGTCGGTGGTGCGGATGGCAAAGGAATAGCGGCCGTCACGAGGGGCCGAAAACGTAAAGCTGCCACTCGCAGCCGGAACAGTGTTCAGTTTTTCCCAGTTGCGGCCGCCATCCTGGGAGCCAAACAGTACAGCGAAGCCTTCAGGCCGCTGGCCGGGGGCTGTTTCGATTTCAAATGGAATTTCAAAACGTCCGACGTTGGTGATAAGTGGTTCTTCCGCCACAACACAGACGGGAAACGCGAACGCAGCCACGCCGGCTGCCAACGCGGACAGTGGCGATCGATCAAGTCCCCGTCGGACAGATTTCAGAAATTTCAGCATGGTCATCCCTGCGTTCCCCCGCTGGATGTCGTAACAACCGCCCCCTGATAGCGCGCAGACTTGATCCGCGCAGCATCACACTTCGGTCTATCGGAAGTCGGGATTTGAAGACTTAAACGCAATGTTACGACAGTGCCGACAGGAACGATTGCAGGATGCATCAACAACCCATGTTGCCCGCTGTCACACGCAACCCGCGAAAATTGCCGGTCTTGAACCGGACTCTTCCCGGCCAACACCGTGCGGTAAATTTTTTTCGGAGCAAGGACTTAACGTGGAACTTTCTTCTGCTCCAGCACGGCGGCTTGTATCTCAGCGAAGGTGGCCTGCAGCCCTGGTGCGGGCATTGAGTATGCCATTGCGAGCAGCATGTTTGTCATCAACAATGAGCATTTTCAGCAAGGCTGGTAAGCCGTGCAGGCCCACCATCGCCGACTCTCATCACTCACCGATGCAATACAGAACTTCCTGCCGTCGTCCGTCAACGTCATGGGCGACACGTTGGTAGATTCTGCCACCACAGATCGCTGGTGTTGCGAACACGCTGTTGCCCAATTGATTTGTGGCGACAATTTCAAGGTTCTCCGTGGATGCTTTAAACACAAAGGTCTGGCCCTCTTCGTTGGCAGCATAAATCAGGTCTCCGACCAGCACGGGAGAACTACTAAACGTTCCGCTCAATCGCCCCTTCCAGACTTCCTGTCCCGTTTCGCTTTTCCAGCACATGGCAATCCCGGCATCCATCACCGCAAACAAATATCCACCGCGAGTCAGCAGCGATGGGACATAACTTCGAGTCGGACTTTCCCAGACAATCCTGCCTGAACCATCTGCCGCGACCGCTGAGACATGATTCTTTGGATACCCGCCGCTCGTAAAAATTCGGTGGCCGTCGGTCACAGTCGTCGTCACGCATTCGGTCGTCGCGCCTTCGACTTCCCAGTATGTCTCCCCTGTTTTCGGGTTCAGGCTGGTGACCAGATCACACCCAATCAGGAAGAGCTGATCTTTCCCTTCGACGTTGTGGATCACCGGCGATGAGTAGTTCGGCTTCGCAGGTCGCGCCTTTTGCCAGACGATGTCTCCGGTGGCGCGGTTCATCGCCACGATCGCTCCGCCGCCTTTGTTGTCGGAAACACCGATCACCAGATCCTGATACAACAACGGTGACGATCCGAAGCCCTGGTGATTGATATATGCCGACAGTTTCTTCTGCCAAAGTTTCTTTCCCTGCCGATCAAGGACCGTCATGTACACAGAATCGCCGCTCAGAAAATTGACAAAGAATCTGTCCCCATCGCATGCCGCGGCAGCTGAGGCCATTGATGACTTTTCATTATTCTTGACGTCCAGGCCTTTCTCATGCACGACGGTTTCCCAGAGCTGTTTTCCGTTCCTGCGATCAAAGCACAGCACCGTCTGCAGATTGCGATCATTGTCCGCTGCGGTCACAACCACTTGATCACCCACGACGATCGGAGATCCATGACTGCGACCCGGCAAATCGGCCTTCCAGATAATGTTTTCAGACTCGCTCCATTTCACCGGTGGATGCTGATCAGGATTCGCGATTCCGTCATGAGTGGCCCCCCGCCACCATGGCCAGTCCTGCGACAGGTCAACATGAATCGCTGAGGGACCAACATCGCCTGCAGCTGATTCATTCTCGCCATCTGCAGCGTGTGCGCTGAATCCCGCAATGAATATCAATCCTGCGGAGATGTAAAAGAGAAGATTCCTGAGACGGTGACATGAAAGAACACTGTTGGACATGGATCAAGCTTTCGTAGGGGTTGAAGTTCACAAGCCTTCAATCGGAATGCAATCACGACTTTATATCAGGTGCGATCCGGCGTGGCGATCATTCCGGGCCGACACGCCGGGTCGGGGGCAGTCGCCGATTTCGGTAGGTCCTGCTTGCCGAGCAGGACTTCGCAGCCACGCCGCGACCAGCGACGAGTCACGGTCGAAAGGACGGCCACGTGGCGATGTGGAGCGGATGTGCAACCCATGGCGGTTCGCCTTACGGAGAAAGTCCTTTCCGGCAGAAAGGACCTACCGAACACAGTCCTTTCCTTACCAGGACCTATCCAGCGTGATCTCCATAACTGAACTGTGCTCGTATCACCGCGTGGTTGCGGGGAATCTCAGTCGGCGGAGCGACTGAGCTACACAAGCGACCTCAGTTCGATATCGACTGTCATCACTTTGACGTGCTTTGCAATTCTTTCCGTATCATTGTGAGGCCGGATATCACAAATATGCTCAAGAAATCGGTTCGCAGCATTTCTGGCACAGGGTTCGCATTTGCTGATTCTCAGAGTTCGAGTAACTCGGTGTGGAATCGAGACGACAGCGAACATTGACATCGTCGCCAATCGACGTGTCACCATAAATTTGAAAAATGATACCAAGGGAATGAATGACCATGAAGACTTTGAATCTTGTTTCAGCCACGTGCATTGCCGTCCTGCTTGCCACGCCAGTGTTTGTAAAGGCCCAGGACTTTCGATCGCCATACGGTGGTTCCGGAATGAACACCAACCAGCCGCGTACCTTCCTCGGCATGCCCATTCCACAACAATGGAGCGGATATCGACCAGCAGCGATAAATCAGTATTCTGGAAACGGAGCTTACCGCAGCAACAATTACAACAGTCCGTATTCCGGTCAATCTGCGAATGGCCAGTGTGGCACCGGTAACTGCCCGAATCGTCGAAATGTGATGGGCAATTGTTCGACCGGCAACTGTGCAAGCGGAACCTGTCGCAACTGCAACTGTCCAGACGGTGCCTGTGCGAATGGACTGTGTGCCAGCGGACAATGCCCGACATGTGCTAATGGGCAGTGTGCTGGATGTGTCAATGGCCAATGTGGAAGCGGCCAGAGTGCAAATAGAAACTGCCCGAATGGTCAGTGCCGACTCAATCAGAATCCGAATGCTCGCTACAATTCCGGATCGAATAACGGAGCTCAGGGAGACTGGTCGCCCCGCACGACCCGGTCGAATTCTGCCGATCCGTTTCGTCCGGCGGAATACCAGAATGAAAATAACAACTGGACTCAGCGTCCCGCCTTGCGAAATCCTGTGAACGATCTATACCCATCACGCTACAATCAGAGCGATCTTGATCTGCGACGCCCCTACTTCAACAATCAGTCGGGTGAACTGAACAATTCTCGATCAGACGATAGTTCTTCCGCAGCACGCGACACTCGGGCACCACGTCCGTCGGATCGCTCAATGTTCGGGGCTCCGGCTGACCGTGTTGATGGTTTCACGCAGATTTAGAGCTCTGTCAGTGTTTGTCAGCTATGGATTAATGGGTGGCCGGGGTTGGAGGGCGGCAGCCCGAAACCCCGGGGCTTCCTTCGCTCCGCTGAGTCCAGCCCCGGCCACCCCATCCATCAAGGCACGATTGACGGAGCGAGTGCATTGAGCCCCGCAGCAGGGTAAAGCGGAAGAACGTGGAGTGAATGGAGAGCACGTCTTTCGCTCGGAGTTCCCCAACTGCCAAAAGGACTCGTTCCGACATCACCAGGACGGTGATGTTGGGCGAGTTTATGTTGTTTCGGCTTTAGATTTCCGTGCTGGCAGGAATCCAATACCAAATGCTGCAAGCATCGACATCCAGAAGATCCAGAACTCCGGTTTGGCATAGTTGTGAAAATCCACAGCATGCGGATTCACATTAGAATTGAAGGCCCAATCAGCAAGAAGCTTCAGCCCGATCACAATGATCAGAAGGTAGGCGGACAATTCGAAGCGTGGGAATTTCTCAAGCAATCTGATAAACATGGCCGCCGCAACGCGCATCAGGACGATTCCTAACAATCCGCCGATTACGACCACCCATAACTTCGGATGAAACGCATTTTCAGGATGACCTTCCGGAGGAACCCCGACCAGTCCGATAGCGGCAAGAATCGAATCCACTGCGAAGGCGATATCTGTAAGCTCGATGACGACAACAGTCATCCAAAAACTTTTCCCTGCTCGAAGTTGCTCTTCCGGGATAGGCACCGGAACACGTTCTTTGATTTCAAGCATTTCCTGATCGGCCGTCAGTTTTTCACCGGTTTCAGCGTCACGAATTTCCGGTTCGCCCGCAGCATCGATACTCACTGTGTTTCCAGTGTCTTCCTGCGATTCGAAGAACAGGTGCTTGACGGCGATATAGATCAGATAGCCACCACCAATGAGCTTTACGACGTGCCATTCAAGCAAGTACTGGGCGGTTACGACGGCTATAAACCGAAATACGAAAGCTCCGATCAGGCCATATGTCAGCGCTCGACCCTGCAAATGCTTCGGAACTCTTGAAGCCAGAAGCCCCAGTACCAGCGCGTTATCAATCGACAGCAGGCCTTCCAGCAGCACAAGCAGCAGGATGACCAGCAGATCCTTGTTACTGAACGTCTGACTCCAAAACATCGGAGTATCTGCGGCTAGTTGATACAAATCGTGCATGACGGAAAATCCAAAGCAAAGTCGTGCCGAACCCGGAATCTGTTCGTCCGGATCGGAGGCGAAAGGGATGATCTTAGTTCACCGGACCTTGAAAGCCAGCGACGAGATTGTGACTGATCCGGCGTTTCTCAGGGAATTCTCGCGCAACCAGCAGCAACCTGCGTTCAACGAAAATTCCTGGCCTTTGGATCAATCTGCTCCAGCATTTCGCTCACATCATCCAGTCGTTCACACACCACATGGATGATATCGCCTTCCCGCTGCAGGCGACCGGTGGCCATCATCACCGTCGCAAATCTGGCGGTCTGACGAAAATGCTGCCACACGGACGGAAACACGACCAGATTTGCCACGCCTGTTTCGTCTTCCAGGGTCACAAACGTAATTCCGTTGGCGGTTGAAGGTCGCTGACGCATCAGCACAAGCCCCGCGACTTTGACTCGCCGATCCGGCGTCAATTCCGCAAGTTGCTCTGCCGTAACGGCTCGCAATTGAAGCAACTGCTCCCTGAGAAAGCTGACGGGATGTTTTCGCAGCGACAGACCTGCCGATGAATAGTCTTCCACCACCTGATCCTGAGCCGACATCTCCGGCAACTTCGGTACTGGATCGCCTGCCCCTGCGGCCTCTGGTGCATCAAACATCGGCAATTTTTCCCGAGCGGGCAACGATTTCCAATACGCTTCACGCCGTTCAATCTTCAACGACGCAAATGCATCAGCTCGCGACAAAAGCTGCAATGTGGCGCGATTGAGCTGCGTCCGTTGAGCGAAATCTTTAAATGACAGAAACCTCCCGCCGCGATGCCGCACCGTTTCAATCAGCCGTCCGTGTTCTTCTGAGAAGCCTCGCAACAGTCGAAAACCGAGCCGCAGTGCGTAGCGTTCATCGTCATGTCGAAATCGTCCCAACGCAGGATCGCCATCAATCCGTTCCAACGTACAGTCCCAGTCGCTGTGACTGATATCAGCCGGAAGAATCACGACTCCGTGCTCTCGCGCGTCGCGCACCAGCTGCGCCGGTGCGTAGAATCCCATAGGCTGACTGTTGATCAACGCTGCCGCAAACACAGCCGGGTGATAACGTTTGAGCCACGCAGAAACATACACCAGCAACGCAAAACTCGCGGCGTGTGATTCGGGGAATCCATATTCACCAAACCCGCTGATCTGCTTGAAAAGACGCTCTGCAAATTCAGTATCGTAGCCGCGGCCTTTCATTCCATTCACAAGTTTTTCGTGAAACTTTGCAATGACTCCCGTCTTGCGCCACGCTCCCATCGCGCGACGAAGCTGATCGGCTTCGCCCGGCGTAAAGCCAGCGGCCACGATCGCCAGTCGCATGGCCTGCTCCTGAAAGATAGGCACCCCCAGCGTCTTGTGCAGGACCGCGCGCACCGCCGCATTCGGATAATCAACCGGCTCCTCCCCCGCACGCCGGCGCAGATACGGATGCACCATGTCGCCCTGAATCGGTCCCGGACGCACGATCGCGACTTCAATCACCAGGTCGTAAAAGCAATGCGGCTTCAGACGCGGCAACATGCTCATCTGAGCGCGGCTTTCAATCTGAAACACACCGATCGTATCCGCCGCACTGATCATGTCGTACACCGCAGGATCTTCCGACGGCACATTCGCCAGCGTCAGAGTTCTGCCGTGATGTTTCTCAACCAGATCGAACGCACGGCGAATGCAGCTGAGCATGCCCAGCGACAGGCAATCGACTTTCAACAGCCCGAGCGCATCGAGATCATCTTTGTCCCATTGAATTACCGTACGACCGGGCATCGCCGCATTTTCGATCGGCACGAGTTCGCTCAACAATCCTCGTGACATCACCATGCCGCCGGAATGTTGTGATAAATGCCGAGGAAAGGTCAGCAGCGAATTGAGCAATTCCAGCATCCGTCGTCCGAGCAGTGAATCCGGATCGATGCCGCCTTCCCGCATGCGCTCCGGAAACTGCTCCGCGTGATCCACATGTTCCATCTGATTAGCGAGCTTATCAATCCGATCACTGGACAACGCGAGGGCACGCCCGATATCCCGAATCGCTGATCGTGGTCGATAGGTGATAACCGCGCCCGTCATTCCCGCACGATCACGTCCGTATCGCTCAAACAGATACTGCAGAACTTCTTCACGCCGTTCGTGCTCGAAATCGATGTCGATATCCGGCGCTTCATTGCGTTCGCGACTGATAAAGCGTTCGAACAGCACATCAATGCGGCTCGGATCAACCGACGTCACTCCCAGACAGTAGCAGACCACTGAATTCGCGGCAGATCCTCGCCCCTGACACAGGATTTTGCGTTCTCGGGCGAAGCGCACAAGGTCGTATACCGTAAGAAAATACGCTTCGTAGTGCAGTTCTTCGATCAGTGTCAGCTCATGCCTGATCAGGTCAAGGACTTTACTCGGGACACCACGCGGATATCGCAGTTTCGAACCACGCATCGTCAGGTTTGTGAGATGCTGAATCGGCGTCACGTCCTGTGGAACAAGTTCTTCAGGATACTCGTACCGCAGTTCGTCCAGAGAAAACGTGCAGCGATCGGCAACTTCGACAGACCGTGCGATGATGCCGGCATCGCCTGCGAATAGTGGCAGCAACTGCGCCCCGGATTTCAGATGCCGTTCGCCATTGGGAAACAGTTCATGCCCCAGCGATTGCAAACTCGTCGAATGTCGAATGGCCGTCACGACGTCATGCAATGCGCGACGCCTGGGATCGTGATAGTGCACATCATTGGCAGCGACTATCGGGATGTTGAGCTGACTGCAAATCGACCTCCAACGGCGAAGGTTTGCTCGATCGTTGGGGCCACGGTGGAGTTCAGCCAGTCCATAGCACCGATCGCCGAAACAGTCTTTCAGGGTCTGCAGTTGGGTGGCTGCAACGTCGGTGCTGATGCCGGGGAGATATCGACGTTCAAATCGATATCGACTTTCTT
Organism: Candidatus Kuenenia sp.; assembly: GCA_043722015.1. Taxonomy (GTDB): domain Bacteria; phylum Planctomycetota; class Planctomycetia; order Planctomycetales; family Planctomycetaceae; genus SXXK01. The sequence continues at coordinate 8,254 of JAYSPO010000081.1, forward strand.
CGCTCAGCGGCACGCAGCAGAGCAGGCCCTCAGCATGTTCCGGAATATCGGCAACTTTCAGGCGACAATCTCCCTTGGGAGCTCGCCTGCGCCCAACGGTAATCAGGCGCGACAAACGGCCGTAAGCGTCGCGATCGGTCGCCAGCAGCACGACCGACGGACCATCATCCGGCACAATCTCTGCGCCGATCAGCAGCTTCAAGCCGGCTTCCTTGGCCGCAACGTGAGCACGGACAACACCTGCCAGAGAATTGCGATCCGTGACCGCAATCGCTTTAAGTCCCAACGCCACCGCACGGGCTGCCAGCTCGTCCGCGTGAGACGCCCCTTCCAGAAACGAATAATTCGTGCGGCAATGGAGTTCTGCATAAGAAACTGAGATGCCGTTCAGCGCTTCAGTCTGAGCAACTGCGCTCTGCGTCGCACGAATTCGACGTTTTGAAGGAGGCGGTTCCGGCATAAAATAGAATCCATTCTGTAAGCACCAGCGCAGAAATTCCTTCGTTTAACCCGCTTACCGATAGGGCCGCGCTTCGCTGCCAATCGCCGGGCGTTGCCCACGCGGTTAAACGATTTTATGCCAAACGACTTCTGCTGAGGTGCTTACCACGCCCGGAATGCAAAACGCAGCAATCGTGTTGGCCACAGAATTTGGGTATATCCGATGCGTACGCAGGATAACAGTTTCCCGCACTTTTGGGGTCAAGACAGCCGTCGGCGGAGGCTTTGCGGGCCTGCTGAGCATCTTCAACATGGGCGGTCGCTTTGTCTGGTCATCGCCTGGACCTGGATCGCCGTGCCATTGGGCTGGGGCGTTTATCAGTCGGTGCAAAAATCGATGCCTCTTTTCATCGAGCAGTCAGGGCCTGCGGCAGAAACAAACTTTCCGAACCCAGTTGACTTGAGCCTGAGGCGCTAGCCGATTTCTGTTGTCGAATCGGCTAGCGTCTCAGGCTCAACGGGTACTTTTCATTCTACCGCTCGCCGTAATCATGGGATAAACTTCCAGCTTGTCATTGCGGTCGAAAAAATGGCGTATTCGTCGGTGCTTGCGATTCGGAGCAGGGGAAATATGATACTCAATGTTCTGACAACCCAACGTGAGACGATTTCAGGAAGTGCAATCGATGGCGAAGAATAAGCAGACAGGAATTTCATATCGTGACCATGAAATCAAAGAGGATCATTCCTTCGGATCGACGGGAGGAAAAACCCCGGGGATTCACAAACGGTATTTCTGCAAAGTGGTCGGAAGAACTGTGAAGGGTACTCTGGATGAAGTGAAGGCCAATATTGACTTTCATCTGGACGAGAAGAAACCAGACGAGAAAGTCTGACTCAATCCACATCGCAGCCGATCAGTGCCTGGTGCACCCCCTGGCGGTCTGTTGATTTAATGACCATTTCGTTGGCAGTCCCGGCTTCAGCCGGAATTCGTGGGCGGTTCTGGCTAAAAAAAACGCCTGAAGGCGGAACTACAAACTTAAATCAACAGCCCGCTAGCGCCATTCGGCTCACTTTCTTGATGAAAACGGCGGTCCCCGAGTCGCCTGGAACTTACGGTCTCGCTGACTGCGAGGGGCTTGGCGATGGAGTAAAAAGAGCCGATGGAGTAAAAAGAGCCAGACACTTGACAAAGGAAAATGAGGTTTTTATACTGTTTTGGCAAGGTGGCCGGTGTTTTGTTTTGGGCTTTGGATGCAGGGGAGTTTTGCGATGCCACGGGTGAATCGGAGAGAGATTTTTGCGGACGATGAGATTCAGGCG
>JAYSPO010000082.1:0-2729 GCA_043722015.1 Candidatus Kuenenia sp.
GGAGCGGATGTGCGACCCATGGCGGTTCGCCTTGCGGCGACAGTCCTTTCCGGCAGAAAGGACCTACCAAACGCAGTCCTTTCCGGCAGAAAGGACCTACCAAACGCAGGTCACGAAACTCGTTTTGGAGGGAAAGGATCGCTCGGAACTCCAAAATGACGGACTGCGGACTTCGGAATTGCGAATGCGGTGCGTACCATAGTGGGCAGAATGGATTCTGAAGGATTCTGTCGTTCAGACAGTTCCGAATATTGGTCCCCCAGGAATCTGTCCCGATACTCCAAAACCGTGAGCCGCAAGGCGCTAGCGGTCTGTTGATTTAATCGTTTAACGGCAAGCCGCAGGCGTCGGCGCAAGCAGTAACTGTCGCCTGCGGCTTGCCGTTAAACGAAAACTCATCCACAGGACTATCTCAACAGACCGCTAGCCGCGGGTAATTCACCTGCAAGAACCGGCGGCTAGCGCCTTGCCGCTCACAAAAACAGCGGTATTCAGACAGACTCTTGGTTTCTGGACAGCCCGATTCACATCTGATTGCAGCCACTCATTATGCGAAAACAACTTTTGACGACACACCAAATGTCGCATTGTGGGCGGCGACTGCAATTGCCTCTCGGACGAGCTGCAGGAACGATCATCGTATTTCTGTTGGCCTGTGTGTTGGCTCCAACGTCCGCATTTGCCGACAAAGCAGGTGACGACTTTAATCTGGGAGTCGGCTTGTATCGCACTCAGCGATACGAACTTGCGGTCGAGACGTTTAACCAGTTCCTGAAGGACTTCCCTGAACACCCGCGCACGAATCTGGCTCGTTTGTACTCTGCTTTGTCACTGGATTCGCTGGAGAAATACGCACCGGCCCGCGAGCAGTTCGCCATGTTTCTGCAAGCTGAACCGGAGGGCCGGAATGCGGCAGAAGCGAGGTACCGCCTTGGGGAATGCAGCTATTATCTGCGCGACTATCCTGCGGCTATCGATCAGTTGTCGGCGTACCTGGAAAAACATCCCGAGCACAGTCGTGGTGACTGGGCGAAATTATTTCTTGGCGAATCATTTGTGATCTCCCAGCAGTGGACAAAGGCCGAAGCGATTCTGAATTCACTGGTGAAGACACAAACAACCAATCCTTCTGTTTTGGTGGATGCAAGAATGAGTCTGGGAATCGTGATGGAAGCACTCAAGCAGATCCCGGAAGCCTTGCAGCAGTACAACGCGATTGTGGCTGAAAAGAATCCAACGGTGGCTCCGCGGGCCATGATCCGGATCGGGGCGATTCAGTTTGCGGGGGAACAGTACAAAGCCGCGGCTGCCACCTACGACGAAATTCTGACGGTGTATCCGACGAGTGTGCAGGTCGCGTCCGCAAATCTTGGTGCCGGAATGGCGTGGTATCGAGCGGGTGCGTTCGAAACCGCACTCCAGCGTTTTCGCGCTGTGCCGAAAGATTCAGCGTCAGCGGCGCAGGCGATTCTCATGACGGCAATGTCGCTGCGGGATCTCGGTCGTGTCGAGGAATCGCGGCTGGAGTTTGCCGCAGCGCTCAAAGCGGCCGGAGATTCTCCGCTGGCGGCAGACATCCTGTTTCAGCAGGCGCAGATGGAACGCACCGGGACAGGACTTGAATTGGCTGCGAACATGTTTGAAGACATCGCAGATCGCTGGCCGCAGTCTGTTCGTACTCCGGAATGTCTGTTCAATGCTGCGGAACTGCGTCTGGAACTGAACGACGCTGAACGCGCTCAACGCCTCTTCGGCCGGCTGAACAAGGAATTCCCGGAGGCCTCAACACAACCGCGCGAACAGATTCTGCTGGGGCGATTATTCTTAGCTCGAGGCGAGCTCGAAAAAGCGACTGATACGCTGCTGCGGACAACAGAAACGATGAAAGATCCGACAGATCGCGTGGCGGCTGTTGGTCGTTACTATCTCGTACGAGCCCTGTTCGACAGCGACAAACATGATCAGGTCGTGCAGCAGGCGGCGCTGATGACCGAAGTGCTGAAGTCCGATGACCTCGCCGAAATGCGCGGGGCTCTGGCGTTGGCCGCGATCAGTAGTCTGGAACTCAAACAATACGAAAACGTGCTGAAGTTTGCCGATGAATTTCTGCCGCTTTCGAAAGATGCACAGAAGAAAGCCGACATCATCGGCACACGGGCTGTTGCCCTCAGTCATCTGAATCGATTCCCGGAGGCCATTGAAACTCTGACATCGCTGGCCGCGACGAACGCTGATCAGCCACAGACATGGACCGCAGTGCTGCAGGCTGCTGAAACGGCACTGGCGCTGAATTCAGCGGAGAATGCCGAAGCGCTGTTCCGGCTGGCCGCTTCAGGACCAGCGAACTCCAAATCGCGTGAAGCGGGTCTTTCAGGGATCGCATGGAGTCAGTTCAAATCGCAGAAGTATCCTGAGGCCGAGAAATCTTTTGCGGCAATGGTGGCGGAATTTCCAGGTTCGAAAGAATCCGCTCAGGCGATTTTTATGCAGGCACGCTGTGTCGAAGAGCTTGGCGATCCGGAAAAAATTGCGGTCGCGTTCGGCACTGTGTTTGACCAACTCACAAAAGAGGTGACGGTCGTACCTGCCGGAACTGAAACCATGCCTCCGATGGTGTATGCGTTCGATGCGGGAAAGCAGACAGCACGAGCTTTGGTGAAACTGAAACGCTTCGCTGACGCCGATGCGGCATGGAAGAAACTGACGATGCTGTTTCCTGATGCGAAAGA